>NZ_JBSSDI010000007.1:0-113484 GCF_054060575.1 Thermostichus sp. MS-CIW-15
CAAGATTTCGCACCCGTATTGACGGCAGTACCACTCAACGAACTCAAATCCAAACCGGCAGAGTCGATCCCGGTGAGCGACCACAATCGTTCCGACATCTCCCGCACGAACTCGTTCCAATAAGGCAAGGAACTTTGGTCTTTTGAAGTCGAGACCGCCGCCAATCTCTCCGACCACTTCGGCTCCAGGATAGAGGCTAACCAGCCTTGCAATCTGTCGCTCCAAATCTGACTTCTGCCCCCGACTGCTGACTCGGGCGTACAAAACGACTCGTTTGACTTTTTTTGGCGTTTTGATGTAGCTGTCGAGGTCATACCTTCTTGCCCTACCAGATGGCGTACGTATTGCCTTGATCCAACCTTTCTGCTCCCATCGCCTCAAAGTGTGGAGACACACCCCAAAATAATCCGCCGCTTCTCTCGGTTTTACATACCTAGCCATACCAAGCAGCTATACTGAACATACTGTACATTATTTTCAGTATAGTCCAGTATATCATTGACTAGAGTCATGCTCACCTCAGCAGGACACCTATCATCCTATCGGATGTCTTGTGCGAGCAAAGCCGGAGGGATTTAAGCAGTTTGGCGGATTATAAGAGATGCCCTCGCGCTTCCAGCCAAGCGTACAGGTAGGGAAATAGCTTTTGGTTGGCTGCCGGAAAGGGAAATTGCGACAGCTCCGCCGGCTCGACCCAGCGCACTTCGCTGCATTGCAGGGCTTGAGCTTCTCCGCGCAAATAGCGGCAGATAAAAGCAATAAGGGTGATGGTGAAATGGGTGTAGGCATGTTCGATGGTGGCCAGCGGAGCCACCACCTCAATGTCGATGCCGATTTCTTCTTTCACCTCCCGCACCACACACTCCGCAGGGGTTTCTCCCGGCTCGATTTTGCCGCCGGGGAACTCCCACAGGCCGCTGAGCATGGAGCTTTCCAGCCGCCGATCGATGAGGATCTCTTTCCCTCGCAAAACGATGGCCACCGCGATCTGTTTGTGAGGGCGCGAGGGACGGGGCTCAGACATAGGCAGGTGTTGCTGTTGACCTCGATTGTAGGCAGCGCAATCGGCCTGCCAAGGACATTGGCCACAGCGAGGCTGCCGGGGCCGGCAGATGGTCGCGCCCAAGTCCATCAGGGCCTGGTTAAAGGTGCGCGGCTGCTCGGGATCCAGCAACTGCTGCGAAAGCCGCCACAACAGGGGCAGACAACGGGCCGGCGGCTGGGGCAAAGCCACCAGGCGGGCCAACACCCGCTTGACGTTGCCCTCCAAAATCGGCAGGGGCAGGTCAAAGGCGGCGCTGAGAATGCCGCCAGCGGTGGTGCGCCCGATCCCCGGCAGCGCTAGCACCTGCTCCAGATTCCTGGGAAACTGGCCCCCGTGTTCCTGCATCAGGATTTGAGCAGCTCTGTGCAGATTCAGCGCCCGCCGGTAGTAGCCCAGCCCTTCCCACAGTTTCAGCACTTGTTGCTGCGGAGCCGTCGCCAACTCTGGGATCCCGGGCAGAGCCTCCATCCAGCGCTGAAAGTAGGGGATCACGGTTGCCACCTGGGTCTGTTGCAGCATCACCTCCGCCACCCAAATGGCATAGGGATCCCGCGTGCGTCGCCAGGGCAGATCTCGACCCTGCTGGCAGTACCAACGCTGCAAGGACTGCCGCAGGCGCTGCAAAACTGCGCTGCTCCAACCTAGCGACTGCTCGCCAGCAACCGCAACCTCGGACTCTCTTCCAGTCCGTCGAGAAGGAACCTGGGATCTCAAGCCGCGTAAGCGAAGTGCAACGCCCACCAGATCAGGGCCGAGACCACCCCCGCCACAATGCTGGCCGAGATCAGAACCACAATTGGGCTATCCGCCCCCTTGAACCTCATAATGCCGCGGTTGTAGTCAGCCATTGTTGCCTCCCACCAGCTTCGGCTTTGGGGTGTCGAGGATCTCACTTGGGATACGTGTCGCGATGGGGAAACTCCGTTATCGACCAACCCCCTCATCTCTAGGATAGCCAATTTGGCCCGGATCCGAGCCGCCCCCCAAAGAGGGATCCCCGTCGGGCAAGCCCTACCGCCTCCGCTGGTCGCAAAAGTTAGAGCACAGGAGCCGCCCAGGCAGAGGCTTGGGCAGCCAACTTCCCTGCTATTTAGACAACCTGCCGACGGCGGGGCCCTGCAAGAGACAGTCCACCCGGCCCAGCAGGTATAAAAGGTGCCCTCGCAGGGCTCCGCGCCGCCTAGGCGGCTGAGAAGTCGCCTCTCAGGTTTAGCGAGGGAAAACCACCTGGGCCCGCAACTCGCCGGCAGGATTGGCTTGCGTATGGATGTTGAGGTAGTAGGCCCCGGCCAAGAAGCTGGAGACCTGCTCAACAGATAGGGTACGGGCGGTTTGGTTTAAAGTGACCACAGCACTGCCGCTGGCGGAGCTGGGCACCGCTACCGGCGGTACTTCAGCAGCAGGAGATAGGGTCAAGGTAGCCGTAGAGACTACAGCTCCCGGCGCAGGGGTCGCCGAGTTGCTGCTCCCGCAGCCGCTGAGAAACAAGTCAGCAGCTAGGCAGACGCCCCAAAAAGTTTTGAAGACAAAACGAGGCCGCAAGGCCGAATCCAGCAAAAGCGTCAACAATATGGAAAAAGCTCCTCGGTCGGAGAACAAGCCACCTCAAGTACGGAGCAGGCCGAGCTTCGGATTCACCCTCGGAGAACAAGGTCGCGATTGCCTGAGGAGTTGCCCCTGTTTCTCCGCGATCTTCTTCTCGAGGGGCTTCCCAAGAGGTCGAAGCAGCCCGACTGCCGACTCAGGAGGGGTGGAGGGCCGGAGATGGCCAAGCTCCAAAGCTCTCCCTCGCCAAACTTTCCCAGGCCAGGTTCGCCGATCTGTGGGTTTAATTGAACCGGGCTCGCCGGCGCAAGTTCAGTAAAATTGTCGCGATATCGGTCATCAAGACCTTCGTTGGGGCAGTCGTTCTTATGGCGAGGACAGGGGAGGGGAAAGGCAGCAGCTTAGCTCGAGAAAGGTCTCGGGATCCGGTGCGTCGTCAGCGCCGCTTCACTCAGGCTGCCTCCCCTTCTCGCCACTTGCTGCCTGCTCCGGCTGCCGAGGGATCCCTCTTGGCTTCCCGCCCCCAACCGCTGCGCCTCTCTCGCCAAAGAGCCATTGCCCGGATGCGCCAACGAGCTGCCCAGCCTCGCCGCCTGAGGCGGTCTCCGGCCCTGTTGGAGGTGTTGCTGCGAGGCCTGGGCCTCAGCCTGATGTTGGGCCTGACGATGGCTGGCCTATCGCAACTGCTGCAATCGACCACTCCTGCCCGGCCAGAACAGGATGCGATGCAGGAGCTCCCCTCCACCTTGCCCACAGACCTGTTAAGAGGACAGGAAATCCCCGCTTTGCAGGAGCGCTTGGCTGCTCTGGCCGATCAGCCGGGCCTGACAGCAGGAGCCCTGTTCTGGGAGGTGGAAAGCGGCGCCTTTGCCGGGGTGAGGCCGGATCAGGTTTTTCCTGCCGCCAGCGTCATCAAGATCCCGATTCTCCTGGCTTTTTTGCAGGCAGTGGAAACGGGTCAGGTGCGGCTGGACGAGAGGCTGACTTTGAGAGAAGACCTCAGGGGCGGGGGAGCTGGCGTATTGCAGACCCGTCCCCTCGGATCCCGGGTCTCTGCTCTGGAGGCAGCTACCCTCATGAGCACCATCAGCGACAACTTCGCCGCCAACCTCATCATCGATCGCCTCGGCGGTCGGGAAGCCCTCAACCAAAAGTTTCGCCAGTGGGGGCTGCAGCACACGCAAATTTCCTGGTGGCTGCCGGATTTGGAGGGCACCAACACCAGCAGCCCGCGCGACATGGTCTGGCTGCTCAGCCAGGTGGAGCAGGGGCGAATGCTCAGCCGCCGCAGCCGCGACCGCTTTTTGGACATCCTCTGGCGCACGCAGCGGCCCTCCTATTTTCGCCCCAACTTGGGCCAAGAGGTGCGCATTGCCCACAAGACGGGAACTCTCAGGTCGGTGGTGGGAGATGCCGGCATACTCGATTTGCCCAACGGGCGACGCTACGTGGCAGCAGTGTGGGTAAAGCGGGAAACTCCCAACGATCCCAAAGCCGAAGAGCTAATCGCCAAACTCTCCCAGGCTGCCTATGAGTTTTGGTCTGCCGAAGGCGAGCCCACCGCTTCGGCTGCTGCCGATAGCCCGTAGCCCTAGGGGATCGCCCATCCCGGCAGAGCAGCAGCGTCAAAATTAAAAAGTTGGATCTTAAAAAGTTGGATCAGCCAACATCCAAGCCAGAACGGTGAGGTTATGGCCGAGACTCTTCCCCCTTCCCAAGCTCCTCCAGCAGGGGATCCCCTTATCAAACTGGATCAATTTCTCAAGCTGACGGGAGTTGTGCCCACCGGCGGGCAGGCCAAGCAGCTCATCCAGGCGGGGCAGGTGCGGGTCAACGGCGAGGTGGAAACCCGGCGAGGGCGCAAGTTACGCCTGGGGGATGAGGTGGCAGTAGCGGGCCAAGTTTGGCAGGTGGGCTGGGATGGGAAGAGGATCCAGAGCTCTGCCACAGGGGGAGGTCGGGTCTGCCTCTAGTCAGTCAGGGTTTTGCTGAGAAAAACTGTTCGCGTCAGCGGGACGGCGTCCTTACGTTTCAGGGATGCTCAAGAACCACAAGTTGGTAGGCAGCATTGCTGACTGTGGGTTCTATGAGTTTCGGCGACAGCTAGAGTACAAGTGCAAGCTCTAGAGCTGTCAGTCGGTTGTGGTGAACAGGTTCTTCCCTTCCAGCCAACTGTGTTCAAGGCCTACGGCCCGCTGCCGCGAACGACGGGAAGTTACGCCTGTGAAGACTCCTCTGCCCCCCTACATCCCCCCGTATACGGGGGGACTAAGGGGGGGTTGGGCAACCAACGAGGTATGGGTCGTGGAAGTAGAAAGGAAGCAACGACGCTGGACAAAAGTTCGTTTTTGTTTAGCGTTGTGTAAGTCTTGCGGAGCGGCAAGGTCAAGTAGCCGAGCCCTTGCTCCCCAACTGCAACCAACTCCACAACCGCTGACCTAAGCTGGGAACAGTTTTCTTTTCTTTTTCTCGCTGTGCCTGCGTCCCCTCAGCCTCCTGTGCAGCAGGATTTTCCTCCCTTGCCCCCGCCACCTCCCCGCTCTCCGGCTCTAAGGGTGGTGGAGACAGCTTTCTTAGCCAGCACTGCTGCTTTGATCTGGATCTTGAGCTACACGCCGCTGGCCCCGTTTATGCGTCTGTTTTTCCCCATTCCGGTGGCGCTGGCGGTGATGCGCTGGGATCCCCGCACCGGGGCGATGGCGCTGGCGGTCTCTGCTCTGTTGCTGACGGTGCTGATGGGGCCCACGCGCAGCATTCTCTACGTCATTCCCTACGGCCTGCTGGGCTACTGGTGTGCCCGCCTATGGCGGCGGCGCCTTTCCTGGTATGTCTCGGTGGCCAGCGGCGCTGCCCTCAGCGCTTTCGGCCTCGTTTTCCAGTTGCTGCTCTCCTCGCTGTTGGTGGGGGAAAACCTCTGGACTTACGTCACCATCCAACTCACCGGCTTGACCAACTGGCTGCTGGATGTGTCTCTGGCCAGGCTGGGCGTGTACTGGGTGGCAGAACCCTGGATGGTTCAGGTGGTGGTGGCAGGGTTTATCGCCTTTAACTCCCTGGTCTACGTCTTCACGGTGCATTTGGTGGCAGCTCTGGTGATGGAGCATTTCCGCTGTCCGCTGCCGCCGCCGCCGAAGTGGGTGCAATTTTTGCTGGATTAGCAGCCGCCTATACCTCTAAGGTGACTACCGCCATGGGATAAACTTGTAGACCCTACCCCCATAGCTTCTACCCCTGTTCCTGATGAACCCACTGCCCCCTCCTGCCTACCCCTACCAGTTCCGCGCCCTGGGCTTGATCAAGGGATCCCTAAAATCGATCCCGCAGACTTATGCTCAGGCGACGCTGGTTGCCGCCGATGGCGTAGAGTATCCGGCCACCCCTGGCCGCGCGGAGCTGCTGCGCCCTTTCACCTATTGCATCGAGAGCGGCCACACCTACTGGTACTACGTGCAGCCGCAGCCGCGGTCGGGCGGCACTTTGGGCCTGAGCGTTATCCGCATCCTGGCCTTGCCGGAGGAGGAGCAAGATCCAGATCTGGACGAGCCCTTTCTGCCTGCCCCCGAGGATGTAGAGGAGGGCTTTAACATTCGCGGCATCGTCGAGCCCCACGACGGCTTCATCTGGGTGACGGTGCGGCGCAAGCCCCAGGGGAACAAGCAATTCCCCCCCCTGCAGCTGCGTCTGGAAGGGTTCTTGCCGGGGGCCGTCGCCGGCGAGTTTTGGGATCTGTTGGCGGAGCGGGAGGGTCATAAGCTGCTGCTGGTGGATGGCAGCCGCCTCTTGACAGCGGTGGCCTAACTGCCTAAAACTAACCCAACCTGCTACCCCAGATCCCCAACTGATGGTGTCTGCTGCCGGCTTGTCCCAACGGGTTGCTCGTCTCTCTCCTTCCGCAACGCTGTCGATTTCGGCTCTGGCCAAGGCCATGCGGGCAGAGGGTCTGGATGTCTGTATCCTGAGCGCTGGCGAGCCGGACTTCGACACCCCTGAGCACATTCGGGCTGCCGCCATCCGCGCCCTGGAAGAGGGCAAAACCCGCTACGGCCCCACTGCCGGGATCCCCACCCTGCGCCAGGCGGTGGCAGACAAATTGCGCCGAGAAAACGGCTTGGACTACAGCCCCGACCAGATCCTGATTAGCAACGGCGGCAAGCAAACCCTGTTTAACCTGGCCATGGTGCTCCTGGATCCCGGCGACGAGGTGATCCTGCCCGTCCCCTACTGGGTTAGCTATCCCGAGATGGTGGCTCTGGCCGGGGCCAAGGTGGTGCGGGTGGAGACGCAAGAGGGCCAGGGGTTCAAGCTCACCGCCGACCAACTGCGCCAGGCCCTCACCCCCCGCAGCAAGTTGCTCATCCTCAACTCGCCGGCCAACCCCACCGGCGCTGTCTATCACCGGCAGGAGCTGGCAGCTTTGGCAGAGGTGATCCTCTCGGTTCCCCATCTCTATGTGGTCTGCGATGAGATCTACGAAAAGCTGGTTTACGGCCAAGCCCGCCACATCAGCCTGGGATCCCTTTGCCCTGACTTGATGCCGCGACTGATCCTCAGCAGCGGCTTCGCCAAAGCCTATGCCATGACCGGCTGGCGGATTGGCTACTTGGCGGGCCCTAAGCCCATCATCGAGGCGGCCATCAGCCTGCAAAGCCACAGCACCTCCAACGTCTGCACCTTTGCCCAGTACGGCGCCCTGGAGGCTCTCACCAGCCCCCTCTCGGCGGCAGCGGTGGAGAAGATGCGCCAAGAATTCTGGCAGCGACGGGATCTGATGGTGCAAGGGATCCGCACCTTGCCGGGGGTGACTTTCCCGGAGCCGGAGGGCGCATTTTATGTGTTTGTCAACATCGGCCAAACCGGCTTGGGTTCGGTAGAGTTTTGCCAACGGCTGCTCAAAGAACATCACGTGGCCGCCGTGCCGGGGGTGGCCTTCGGGGCAGAGTCCTACATCCGCCTCTCCTATGCCGCCGACCGCGCCACGCTTGAAAAAGGACTGGAACGGCTGCACCGCTTCCTGTCTTCCCTCTGAGGGGGCAGGAGGAGGGCTGAAGACAAGGGCTGGCCGAGACTTCTCTACAAAACGGTGGCGCAGCAAACCAACAGCAGGGGCTGGTGCCTGGCAGAGGCAGGAGAAGACTCTTGGCTCAGGCCTACCGTGAAGTCCTCGAGGCGATGCTGAGGGAGCGCTAAGATGGCTCCCACCCAAAAGTCTCCCAAAAAATTGCCCGCTGGCTTTACCCTCAAATGGTCTGCCGAGAGTGTGGAAAAGCTGGGATCCCTCTTGCCGGGCGAGATCTTGCTGGCAGTCCTGCTGGACCATTGGGAGCAACTGCCCAAAGCATTGCAACAAGAGTGCCTGCTGCAGGCCCACCGCATTCGCGTGGAACGGCTGGTGGTCAGCCAAAACTTCACCATCGCCACCATTGAGCAACTGCTAAGCAACTGTTGAACGAGACCCGTTGATCCCGATCCGCTCGGTGGGAATTCCGCTCCAAAGGATCTCTGTCCTAGAGTGCCAGGCAACGGCAGAACCACGTCCTGTGCTACGGTCAGAGTAGGTTAGTGCTCTTCCCCGGCTTTTCAACCTGTGCTCCCTCCCCCGCTAGCGGACGGCCATCCCAGCCTCTCTCTTTTCTACTCCTCGCTAAAGCTCTCCATCGTCTGCGAAGCAGCAGCAGGGCAGCAAGGGGAGTGCCATCGCTATTTTTTAAGGGTCGCATAGCGTCAGCGCGCTGTGAGACGAGCGGGTTTTGATTGGAGCACTTACTTCTTATGAAAGCAGTGGATTTGGCCAAAGCTATCCAGCAACGGCGCACCTTCGCCATTATTTCCCACCCCGATGCCGGGAAGACCACCCTTACGGAAAAGCTGCTGTTGTACGGGGGGGCGATTCAAGAAGCAGGGGCGGTGAAGGCCCGTCGCGCCCAAAAGCGGGTTACCTCCGACTGGATGGAGCTGGAAAGACAACGGGGCATTTCCATTACCTCGACTGTGTTGCAGTTTGACTACCGCAACATTCGCCTCAACTTGCTCGATACTCCCGGCCACCAAGACTTCAGCGAAGACACCTACCGCACCCTGGCGGCGGCTGATAACGCTGTGATGCTAGAAGACGCCGGCAAAGGGCTAGAACCCCAGACCCGCAAGCTGTTTGAAGTCTGTCAACTGCGGAAGTTGCCGATCTTTACCTTCATCAACAAGATGGATCGCCCCAGCCGGGATCCCCTCGAGCTGATGGACGAAATCGAGACGGAGCTGGGCCTCAAGCCCTATCCTGTAACCTGGCCGATTGGCTCAGGGGAGCGCTTCACAGCTTTGTTTGACCGGCGGACTCAGGAGTTTCACTTCTTTGAGCGAGTCTCGGGGGGGCGGCTGCGGGTCAAAGATACCGTCGTTAAACTCGGGGATCCGCAAATTGAAGAACTGATTGAAAAGGATCTCTATTACCAATTTAAAGAAGAGCTGGAGTTATTGGATGGCCTCATGCCCAGCTTGGATCTCAAACAGGTTCATGCTGGCCAGCAAACCCCCGTCTTTTTCGGCAGCGCCATGACCAACTTTGGGGTGGAGCTGTTTCTCAATGCGTTTATCGAGTACTCCCTGCCGCCAATGCCCCACGAGAGCACGGCAGGGCTGATCCCACCCGAACATCCTGAGTTCACCGGCTTTGTCTTTAAGCTGCAGGCCAATATGGATCCCCGCCACCGGGATCGCATTGCTTTTGTACGCATCTGCTCCGGTAAGTTCGAGAAGGACATGGTGGTCAACCATGCCCGCCTCAATCGCCCCATCCGTCTCTCCTATCCCCAAAAATTGTTCGCCCAAGAGCGCATCTCCATCGATGAAGCCTATCCTGGCGATGTCATCGGCCTCAACAACCCCGGCATCTTCAGGATTGGGGATACCATCTACACCGGCCCGAGGTTGCGCTACGCCGGGATCCCCAGCTTTTCGCCGGAGCTATTTGCCTATCTGAAAAATCCCAACCCCTCCAAGTTTAAACAGTTCCAGAAGGGGGTGGCGGAGCTGCGGGAAGAAGGGGCGGTGCAGATTATGTATTCCCTCGACGAGTCGAAACGGGATCCGATCGTGGCGGCAGTGGGCCAGTTGCAGTTTGAGGTGCTGCAGTACCGCCTGGAACACGAATACAATGTTGAAACCCGACTGGAGATGCTGCCCTACACCCTGGCCCGCTGGGTAGAAAACGGCTGGGAAGTCCTCCAGAATTTCCCCAGCCTGTTTAACACCCTCATTGTCAAAGACATTCAAGATAGGCCGGTTCTCCTCTTTAAAAACGAGTGGACCTTGCAGCAATTTATCAGCAGCAACCCCAAAATTAAGCTGAGCAAAATTGCTCCCATCGCGGATCTTGGCCCCGAATCCAAGGACGGCTCCTAAGGCCACTCAGAGCAACCTTCTCCGGGAACCTGCAAGTTCCGCTACCTGACCAAAGCTTTGCTGCTGTCTGGGATCGGGGTTGACATCTTCTCGCTGCCTGGCAATCTCGTTTTTGTAGATCCCAGCAATTTCTTTTTCTTCTTTTTTGGGTCATGCTTGCCAGGTCTTATTTCCAAGGCAAACCCATGGCAGTCGATAAACCGCTTTGCGACCGCTCGTTGTGGGGGCTGGATCCGCAGGCTATTTTTTTGAATCACGGCTCCTACGGCGCGACCCCGAAAACGGTGCTGCAGGCCCAGCGAGCCTGGCAAGAGCGCCTAGAGGCCCAGCCGGTACAGTTTATGGGGGAAGAGCTGCCGCGGGCTTTGCGGGCGGCGGCGGCAGAGCTGGCCCAGTTTGTTGGGGCTGAGCCTGAAAACCTTGTGTTTGTGGAAAATGCCACCGGCGGCGTCAATGCCGTGCTGCGCTCGCTGTCGTTTCGGCCAGGGGATCAGATCGCCTACACCAGCCACAGCTATGGGGCCGTCCGCCAGGCGTTGCGCTATGTCTGTGAACGCTGGGGGGCGGTGCTGGCGGAAGCCCAGGTTCCCTTTCCGATTGCGGGGCCGGAGCAGGTTTTGGCGGCGTTTGCGGCCATTCTCACCCCCCAGACTCGGCTGGCGGTGCTGGATCACCTCACCTCGCCCACGGCTCTGGTCTACCCCTTGGCGGAGCTGATTGGCCTCTGTCGAGAGCGCGGGATCCCAGTCTTGGTGGACGGGGCCCATGCGCCGGGGGTTCTCCCGTTGGAGTTGGAAAGCTTAGGAGCCGATTGGTACACCGGCAACGCCCACAAGTGGCTGTTTGCCCCCAAGGGCTGTGCCTTCCTGTGGGTGGCCCCCCACCGCCAGGCCCAAACCCATCCCCTGGCCATCTCCCACGGCTACGGGCAAGGGTTCACAGCCGAGTTCGACTGGGTGGGCACCCGCGATCCCAGCGCCTGGCTGGCCATCTCGGCAGCCCTGGCCTTTATCCAGGAGCTGGGGGTGGAGAGGCTGCGCCAGCACAACCACACGCTGCTGCTGCAGGCGCGGCAGGTGCTCTTGGAACAATTGGAAGGGATCCCACCTGCCCCGGAGCGGATGCTGGGCTTTATGGCCACCCTGCCCCTGCCACCCTTCTGGCAACAGTGGATCCCGGAGCTGCCTTTGGCGGAGCGGGCCCGCCGCCTGCACGACTACCTCTGGCAGGTGCACCGCATCGAGGTTCCCATCCTTCCCTTTGCCGGGCAGCTTTGGGTGCGCATCTCGGCCCAGGTCTACAACCACCTGGCTGAGTACGAACAGTTGGCGCTAGCCTTGCAGCGGCTGCCGGAGTGATGTGCGCCCTCACCCCCAACCCCTCTCCCTCCGGGAGAGGGGAGATGGAACGGTCTCGCCACCCCCGTCTTGGGTTTGGGTTGCCGGGAAAGTTCGGCTAGAGTCAGATCAGTAGCTGCGTTCACTTCTTGCTCGGATCCTCATGCTCTCTCTGGCTGCCACGCAAGCCCATCTAGGCCCGATCGATCTGGATCGCCTGCTCACGCCTGAGATCCAGCGGCCAGCCCGCTACCTGGGGAAAGAGTTCGGCGCCGCCCACCGCCCCTGGGAGTCGGGGCGGGTGCGGTGGGTGCTGAGCTACCCGGAGCTGTACGAGGTGGGGGCCTCCAACCTGGGCCACCTCATCCTCTACAACATCCTCAACGCCCAGCCAGACCAGTTGTGCGACCGCACCTACCTGCCGGGACCGGATCTGGCGGCCCGGATGCGGCAGTTGCAGATCCCGCTGTTTGCCGTAGAATCGCGCCGCCCCTTGCGCGCTTTCCACATCATCGGCTTCAGCCTGGCCTACGAGCTGGGGGGCACCAACATCTTAGAGATGCTGGATCTGGCCGGGATCCCCCTCAAATGGTGGGAGCGCCAGCCCTTTACCCCGCAAGAGTGTCCCCTGATCTTTGCCGGCGGGCCCACCGCCACCTCCAACCCAGAGCCCTTTGCCGACTTTTTCGATTTCTTCGTCTTCGGGGATGGGGAAGAGGTGCTGCCGGAGATCGGCCAGGTGCTGGCTCAATCTCTAGCCAAGCCCCGCCGCGAGGTGCTCTTGGAGCTGGCCCAGGTGCCGGGGGTGTATGTGCCCCAGTTTTACGAGGGGATCCCGCCCCGCCCCATCGTGCCCGGCGTGCCGGAGCGCATCCGCCGCCGCGTGGCCCTGCCCCAACTGCAGTACTCCGTTGGTCTAGTACCGCTGGTGGCAACCGTCCACGACCGCCTGGTCATGGAAGTGCGGCGCGGCTGTACCCGCGGCTGTCGCTTTTGCCAACCCGGCATGCTCACCCGCCCGGCTCGCGATGTGGATCCGCAAGCGGTGGTGGAGGCGGTGGTGCAGGGCCTGCGCAAAACCGGCTACAGCGAATTTTCCCTTTCTTCCCTCAGTTGCTCCGACTACCTCTCCCTGCCGGCGGTGGGGGCCGAGCTGCACAACCGCCTGCTGGGGGAGCACGTCGCCCTCTCGCTGCCCAGCCAGCGGGTGGATCGCTTCGATGAGCAAATTGCCGCCATCATGAAGGGATCCCGCCGCTCGGGGCTGACCTTTGCTCCGGAAGCCGGCACGCAACGGCTGCGGGACATCATCAACAAGGGTCTTAGCGATGTTGACCTCATTCGCGGCATTCGCACCGCCGTCCAGGAGGGCTGGGACAAGATCAAGCTCTATTTCATGATCGGCCTGCCGGGAGAGACTGACGCCGATGTCATTGGGATTGCCCGCACGGTTGAGATGCTGCAGCGAGAATGTGCGGCCTTGGGTCACAAGAAGGTGGAGTTTACCCTCACGGTCTCCAACTTTGTCCCCAAGCCCCACACCCCCTTCCAGTGGCACCGGGTGGACTACGCCGACGTGCAGCGCAAGCAGGCCTTGCTGCAAAAGGAGCTGCGGCGGCTGCGGGGGGTCAAAGCCCACTTCACCGACATCCGCTTCAGCATCCTGGAGGACTTTATTGGCAAGGGGGATCGCTCCCTGGGCCGCATGATCGAGCAGGCCTGGCGGGCCGGCGCCGGCCTGGACGCCTGGTGGGAAAACATCGACGCCGCCTATGCCGCCTGGGTCAAGGCCTACTGCGGCGAAGCGGTGGATCCCAGCGCCGATCCGGTTGCCCTCTGCGCCCATCTCCCCATGCGCGAATTGGGCCTGGAGGATCCCTTGCCCTGGGATCACATCGATACCGGCATCGACAAAAAATGGCTGCAGAAAGACTACCGCCGCGCCCTGGAAGCCATCACGGTGGAAGACTGCTCCTTTGAGAAGTGCTCCGCCTGCGGCATCTGCGGCCCCGGCTTTGGCCACAACATCGTCATCCCGCCCCCGCCCGTCCCACCCCTGCAAAGCCGGCCCACCCCCACCCCAGATCCCCTGGAGCCGCAGCCGCCCGCCCAGCGCTTCCGCATCACCTACGGCAAAACTGGGGATCTGCGCTGGCTGGGCCACCTGGATCTGATGCGGCTGTGGGAACGGGCCTGTCGGCGAGCGGGGCTGCCTCTGGCCTTTAGCGGCGGTTACCACCCCATGCCCCGCCTGGCTAACGCCAACGCCCTGCCCATCGGCCAGGAAGGCTATGGGGAGATCCTCGATCTGGAACTCCTGGCCCGCCCCGGGGCTCCCTTTACCCCGGAGGAGCTGCGCGCCCTGCTGGCCGAGCAACTGCCCCCCGAAATTCCCATCCAGGCCATTCAAGAGATCGGCCTGCGGGATCCCTCGGCTACCGAAGCGGTTTACGCCGCCGAATATCAACTCAGCGTGAGCTGCGAGTTGCCCGAAGCCGACTGGCCGACCTGGGTTACCCAGATCCTGGATGCGCGGGAAATTTGGATTGAAAAATCCACCAAATCCGGCAAACCCTGTCGCTTCAACGCTCGCCCCCTGCTCTACTACCTGGAGTTTCAGGGCCTGGCCCCCGACGGCAGCGCCCGCCTCCTCTACCGCGGCAGTTGCCGCAACGACGGCGCTTACCTGCGGCCCAATCAACTCGTGCAAATGGCCGAGTCCTTGGGCTTGCCCCGCTGGACGCTACAGATGGCCAGGCGGCTGCGTCTGCTGTGGCAAGACGGCACCTCCGATCCCGACTGAGGAGCGGCCTCAGGATCGACCGGACAAAAAGGAGACCAAGGCTGGGCTCTGCCCCTGTCTGGAGGGGGGGATCCGACAGGCGCTATGTTGTCTATTGCTGGCTTCTGCCGCTGCGGAGCTTGCCGGGATCAACTTGGCCAAAGGCAGGGCAGGCAGCAGGCAACAGTTTGATCGGATTCTGAAATGGAGACCCAGAAGGATAGCTTGGCGGCCCTGTACTTTAGTTAGTACGGTGCGGAAAAGCCCGCAAGCAACTTCGGTTGCTCGCCAATGGTGCTCAGGGAGTTAGTATACTTGTTGATGAGGCGTACCGTTTCCAGGCGAGCACCTAATCACGGTGAAAAACCCGACCGGTGGCAAGCGCCGAGGAGATGTCAACGTCTCAACCAACTTGATCAGAAAAGGTAAGCAGAACCTTGGAACTTTGCCCCAAGGAACTGTCCAGAGGCGGCTTGACAACGCCTTTACGAGTTCGTCTGTGGACTGCGTAAGAATCCCCCGCTTTCAGGCGGAGGGAGTGTCAACCCTAACTCAGTACCCAGGGCAGGTAACGGGCGCAACAGGGCCCAGTCGATAGGCGGTACAGAGAGGTGTGCCCCTGTGGCCTGGCTCTAGCACTATATTTTTTCTCCTGAGAAGGTGTTTCTTTCCGCGTGCAAACCCTGTCTTTCTGTGGATCTAGGCTGGCACGATTGGGGTTCTGCCACGAACCATCGTCTAATCTCTTCTGGGATGTCTGAGGCGGAGGGGTGTCATCTTGCCTCCTGAGCCTATCCATCAATCCCCATGCAAATCCCACCCAATCCTAAGGATCCGATGAGCTTGGACTCACCTCATCAATGGTGGAGTGGAAGCCCAGCAAATCGGTCATCCTCCGTCAAAGCAGAGCTTAGGGTAATGGACAGCCTCATGATGAATCGATTCTGGCTAAAAAAACTTGAGCGGATCCCGCCAAAAGGACAGCGCCTCGCCGCAAGGAGGGTTCAATCCACAACCGCAGGCCCTGGGGGCGGGGAGGAACGTTAATGCCCAGGCAGATTGTAATTGATGAGCAACACCGCGTCGCTGCTGTTTTTGCCGAAGACCAAGTCCAAGAGCTGATCGTTGCCAGTGGCACCTACCAGGTGGGAGACGTCTACGTCGGGATCGTCGAGAACGTCCTGCCCAGCATCGACGCTGCCTTTGTCAACATTGGCTCCGGCGAACGCAACGGGTTTATTCACGTCAGCGACCTAGGCCCGCTACGCCTCAAGCGCAACCATGCCTCCATCTCGGAGCTGGTTCTGCCACAGCAAAAGGTGCTGGTGCAGGTTATGAAGGAGCCCACCGGCAACAAAGGGCCACGCCTCACCGGCGATCTGGCCTTTCCAGGGCGGTACTTGGTGCTGCGACCCTACGGCAAAGGGGTTCATCTGTCCCGCCGCATCGAGGATCGGGAAGAACGCAATCGCCTCAAGTCGCTGGCTATTTTGATCAAACCCCCCCAGATGGGCCTGTTGGTGCGCACCGAGGCCGAGGGGGTGTCTGAAGAGGCGATGATCGAAGACCTGGAGCAATTGAAAAAGCTCTGGGAGGATATTCAACAGCAGTATCAGGCGGCACGGGGTCCGGGGCTGCTCAGCCGAGATGACGATTTTATCCAGCGAGTGCTGCGGGATGTCTACTCGGAGGACGTCAACCGCATCGTTACCGACTCGCCGGCAGGGGCGAAGCGGGTGCGTAGCTATTTGCAAGGTTGGAACAAGGGCCAGATGCCGCCCGGTGTTGTGGTCGATGCCCACCGCGAACCCACCCCCATCCTGGAGTATTTCCGGGTCAATGCAGTCATCCGGCAGGCGCTGCGACCCCGGGTGGATCTCCCCTCCGGCGGCTACATCGTCATTGAGCCCACCGAAGCCCTGACGGTGATCGATGTCAACTCTGGCTCTTTCACCCAATCGGCCACCTCTCGCGAGACAGTGCTGTGGACCAACTGTGAGGCGGCTACCGAGATTGCCCGTCAACTGAGGCTGCGCAACATTGCCGGCGTGATCGTGGTGGATTTCATCGACATGGATTCCCGCCGCGACCAGTTGCTGGTTTTGGAGCACTTCAACAAGGCCCTCTCCAGCGACAAAGCTCGCCCCCAGGTGGTTCAGTTGTCGGAATTGGGGCTGGTGGAGCTCACCCGCAAGCGGCAGGGGCAAAGCCTTTACGAGATCTTCGGCCACTCTTGTCCTACTTGTGAGGGGCTAGGGATCCTGGCCCGCCTGCCAGGAGCTGAGCCAGGACGGCTGTTGACGGTCGAAAGTGGCCTGCCGGTAACGTTGCCCACTGAGGGGGAGGACGGTTCCAGCCCAAGCCTGCTCCAGGAGGGCGACTCGCAGCGGGCGGGCCTGCGGCTGGGGAGCAATGGGGTGTCGCGAACCGAAGGCCGTGTCTCCCTGAGCCGCTCCCGTACTGCCCCAGAACAGCGACCGGATCTGGAGGAATCGCGAATTGAGGTGGGGCGCAAACGCTCCCGCGACGAGTGGGTGGATCCCCGCGTAGGCCAGCGCCCGGTTTCCCGGAGCGGAGAGGCAGAAGGGGGCAGTCTGGAGGTGCCTGGGGAAGATCTCTTGCAGCCGGCAGGGGGCGGGGCGGAGCAGAAGCGCAAAGAATCCCGGCGTCCCAGCCGGGGAGAAGATGGGGAAGAGCAGGGCTCCCACAGAGACCAGCCTACCGCGGGGCGATCCGCTCGCGCCGGTGGGGTGGAGTCCTCAGAAAGCCGTCCAGCCCGGCAAGCCATTACTGTGGAGATGACCCCCTTGCAACAGCGGGTCTACTCAGAGTTAGGGCTGTCGCCGCTGTTGCTTCTGGATCAGCCACCGCCCTCGGGCCGCGACACGGTGGTTATGGTGGCCCTGCCGGGCACTGTAAAGATGGCCAGCCCGGAAGAGGCGGAGGCCGGTGCAACTTCTGCCAACGGCACGGCGGAGACGGTTGCCCCTGAAGCCGCAGCTTTGCCGGAGCAGGAGCCGGTAAATACTCTTCCCCCGCCAGCACCCTCCGAGCCGCAAACTCCTCCGCCTGTATCATCGATGGCGGAGCCGCCGGCAACGGTGACGCCCCAGGAGGTAGTCATCGACCCGTCTCAGCAATCTCCGGCGGCCTCCAGACGACGGCGCTCCCGCAGCAGCTAGCCGGCCCGCTGAGCCCGGGAGCAAACCTCGCCGTTGGTCGGTTGGCTCGGTCAAGAGGATGGTTGGCTCCGGAGTTGGGGGTGTGGACAAGGTGGTGCAGCCCAGCCTGAAGTGGGAGGGATCCCTGTGGCAACAGGGGATGCGGCGGGTGGCAGGCGTGGATGAGGTGGGGCGGGGGGCCCTGGCGGGGCCGGTGGTGGCGGCGGCGGTGATTTTGCCGGCCCATCTGAATCCGGAGGCGCTGTCAGGGGTGAGAGACTGCAAACAACTGCGCCCGCCGCAGCGCGCCCACTGGGCGGAGCGGATTGCCCAAGTAGCCCTGGCCGTAGGCATTGGCAGCGCCTCTGCCGCCGAGATCGACCAGCTCAACATTCGCCAGGCCACGCTGCTGGCCATGCAACGAGCTCTGGCGCAGGTGGGGGAAGTGGAGCACATCCTGCTGGATGGGTTGCCGTTGGCAGAGCTGGGATCCCGGCAGACGGCCCTGGTCAAAGGGGATCAGCTTAGCCTCTCCATCGCCGCCGCTTCCATCGTGGCCAAAGTCTGGCGGGATACCCTGATGCAGAGCTGGGATCACCAGTACCCCGGCTACGGCTGGCGCACCAACGTCGGCTATGGCACGCAGGAGCACCGACTGGCGCTGCAGCGCTTGGGGCCAAGCCCCCAGCACCGCCGTAGCTTTGCCCCCCTGCGAGACTTGCAGGCAGGCGAAATTGGAGGGTAGGATAGAGTCCACGTACTGCCCACGTAGCTCAGCGGACTAGAGCACTGGGTTCCGGTCCCAGGGGTCGGAGGTTCGAATCCTTTCGTGGGCGTTTCTTCCAGAAGCAGACAGCGAAGGAGCACTTCTCTCAGCAGGATCTGGATCTAAGCCTTAGCTAGGGGCTCGCAGTGGGTTCTGGTAGCACATAAACGGACTCCACCTGGCCTCCTGCTGCTGGCACGGCCTGGATGGTGCCTTTTTCGATGTGATAGATGACTTTTTCTGCTTGCAACTGATTTTCCCCTTGGCGGATGGTGACCTGGCCCTCCAGCTCGATCCGCTGCTCCCGGCTGTAGTACACCGCTCTCTGGGCGCGGGCCGTGAGGCGCTCGGCGGGAAAGCTGAGGGTGACATTGCCGGTGGCTACAAACACCCCCGTGTTGGCATTGGCCTCCTGGACATCGGCGCTGATGCTGAGGGCACGCGGGTTTTGCCCCCAAGCCAGGCTGGGGATCGCCAGCAGCAGCGCCACCCCTACCGCCCAGGCTACCCCCCTTAGCTGGCACCTGTTTTTCTGCTCAAGGTCGATCCCGACCGCCATGCGCATCACCCCAATCAAACCACCCCACCTGCCAGTCTAGCCCGGGATCCCTGGCCCCGCTGGCGGGGCAGCGCGTTAGTCCTTACCATTTCCTCCCTTGGGCAGGCCTTGGGCCAGTTGCTTTTCCAGCTCGCTGACCCGCTGCAGTAACTGGCGGTTGGTTTCCAGCAGCTCGCGGGCTTGGCTGCTGAGATAGGGATCCGATTCCCACCAGTTGATCCCAATCTCCTTGGCCTTGTCCACCGAAGCGATCAGCAGCCGAATGCGCACATTGAGCAGCTCCACATTGCCCACCGAAACGGTGATATCCCCGGCGATGACAATCCCCTTGTCCAAAACCCGCTCCAAGACATCGGCCAGAGAGGAGCCATGCGTTGCCGTGGCCAGGGGTTGAGAGGTAATAGGCACAGAGAATTTCCCTCCAAAGTGTGCGAAAGCATACAAATATCAGCCGGGCAGTTGATCCAGCAAATAGTTGAGCACCTGGGCTCCTTCCTCGTAGCGCTTGCCGGCCCTGGGCAACAGCACGTCGGCGCACAGAGCGCGAAAATCGGCATTGTCCTTGCTCACCGCCAGCTCGTGCTCCTTGACAATGCGTCCGATCATCAGACAACTGCGCAGGCTGGGGTGGCGGGTCAGATCCAATTTGCGGCGAAAAGCGCGGACGATGTGGACGATCTTGAGCGCATCAGGGGCAGAGAGACCGATGCGCGCGGTGAGGATCTCCTTTTCGGTCTCGATATCCGGCTCGCCGATATCGATGGTGATCATCCGATCCAGCAGCGCATCCTGGGCCTTGTGAACTCCGGTGTATTCCTCTGGGTTGGAGGTGAAGATGGCCCGGAACTGGGGATGCACCCGCAGATACTCCGAGCGGTTGCTGTCCGGCGGCAACACCAGCAGCCTCTCTTCCAAAGCGCTCAGGAGGGCGTTGTTGGCCTCCGGGCGGGAGCGGTTGAACTCGTCGTAGATGAGGGTGAACCCCTCGCGGCAGGCCAAGGTGAGGCGGGCATCCACCCAGCGCTGCTGCACATCCTCCTCCGTCTTCACCACCGAGTGGATAAAGTTGTCCACCACCCGCCGATGGGTAAAGCCGGTGCGCCCCCCGATCAGGTCGGAAGAATCGAAGCGATCGTCGCCGTAGATCAGCATAATGGGACGGCCCAGCAGGCTAGCCAGATGCATCGCCAGGGTAGTCTTGCCCGTGCCCGAAGGGCCCCGCAGATGCACCGCAAAACCCGATTGCAGATAGCGCAAAGCGCGGCGGGTAATCCGCTCGATGTAAGGAGTGTTTACGAACTGGCGGGGACGCGCCTGCAGAACCGTGGCCATAGCAATACCCAACTCTCAATTGCCTTGACGCTCTTGCCTCGACTATAGCGGCAACGGTCTTCTTGCGCTCACAGGTGTTAGGCCGGGATCAGATGGCAACCGTCGCTGACACCATACGCCGCAAGGTGGCCAGGATCTCGGAGGGATCCACCCCCAGATCCACCGCACCGCGGGCCAGCAGATCCCGCACCCGCTCCCGATCCCCGATCACCTGCAGCAAAGTTAGATCGGGAGCCTGCGCTTGCAGGTTGGTTACATAGTTGTTGACGTAGGCCATGATGCGATCCGAACTTGCCTCCTGCGGGGGCGCGGGCCGAACTGGAGCAGGTTCAGGTGGTGGCGGAGTCACCACAGGCTGAGGGGGAGGAGGAGCCGCCTCTTCTGAGACCGCAACCACAGGCTTTGGCAGGGAAACCTCAGCCGAAACCGTTTTCGAGGCATTGGCCGAGCTCTCAGACTTTTCACCTTCCAAGCCCTCAGAAGGGATGATGGGTTGGGCCTCTGGGATCCCATTCCCCCAGACCTGCTCGTGCAACGCCCTGCGGAAAGCCGCCAAAGCTTGCCGCAGAGCCTGGGCCTCTGCCCGCTGATCCTGAGCGACCTGAGCCAGCTCCTGCCGCGCGAGCTGCTGCAAAGCCTGTACCCGCTGCCGCAACTCAGCATAAAAAGACTGGCGAGCTTGTCGAGTTTGGCCGGCCATGGTCTGCCGGGCCTGTGCACAGGTGCTCAGCAATCTCCCCACCGTCGCTGTCAAGTTGGCTTGAAAAGTCTGCAGCTCCTGCTGCTGGGCCTGCGATTGGGCGGCTCGCTCTTGAGCCATGCGGGAGAGAAGCTCCGCCACCGCTTTGACCCGCTGGGCCACAGCCTCCATGCGAGAATGCTCGTCCAAGGCCCGCTGCGCCGCCCGGCTCTGGTTGAAGCTCTTCAGTTGCCTACGGGTTTGCTCCCTCTGTTGCCGGATTGCCTCTTGTCGTTCCCGGCGGCGTTGCTCCAGCTCGGCTATCAGAGCTCGGTGCTGCTCCAGACGCTGCTGCCGGGATTGACTGAACAAACTTTGATTCTGGGCCACCCGTTGGTTGTGGGCCATGGCCCACTGTTCCCGCAAACTCATGGCGCTCCCTCTCTCCTGTTGGTTTTTACTTTGACACTCCCACCGCCTAAAGGCGGGGGATTCTTACGCAGTCCACAAAAGAACCCGTAATGGCGTTGTCAAAGCGCCTCTAGACAGTTCCTTCACGCAAAGCCCCAAGGTTCTGCTGACTTTCTTAAGCAGGTTGGCGGCAGCATTTGCCTCAGCGTTGACCAACCACCCCTTTGCCGTTTGGTACAGGCCCCGCTTGACACGCTTTCCAGAGGGTCTCCACCCGTCGGGTTTTTCACCATAACTAGGTAGCCCATCTCCATCTAGGAAGCTTGCCTGCGAGCTGTACGCCTCCTCTACCTCAATAAATTCAATGCCATAATGCTGACTACCCTTTTGTGTGGGTCAGGGGCACTACGGCCTTTTTCCCTTCTCCCAGATAGCTGGCTTCGGCACTTGCGTGGCAATGCAAACCGGCAGGCCGCACAAGTCCTCCACCTGGGAGCGGGAATAGCCGGGCTGTTGGTCGGTCAAAGTTGGCCAGAACTGAGCAAAGCGAGGCAGAGACTCTACCCTGGTCCCTGCCTCACTAGCCACCTGCTTCGACAGGACTGCCAAGCCATAGCGGCTGCGGGAGGCAGCTGCCGCCTCTTTACAAGTGGCTGAAGACGGCCAGACTTAGACGGCAGGGGCAGCAGCAGTAGCCGTCAGGCCCACCGCCTCGGCGTATTTCAGGTAGGTTTCCACCGAAGCCACGACAACGCGAGCTTCAATGGCCAACAGCTCGATCCCCACCAGAGAAACCCGCACCCAGGCATCGACCACGATCCCTTTGTCCAAAATGCGGTCGATCACTTCGGCCAGGCTGGAAGAAGAGTTCACTTTCTCAACTGCCATGACGATCTCTCCTGCACTGATGATGGTTGGATGGTTGAAGACGAATCGGCGGCAAAATTGCAGGTTGGAAGGGATCCTAACCTTGGATCGGCCCCCTGGGGTAACACCCGCCCCTTGTATCACCCCAGCCCCATTGTGCTGGCTTTTTTCGGGGAGAACACCCGTAGATTCGCTTAAAAAACGTGACGGGCTGACAAGAGTCGCCGTCTCCTCCGAGCGCCACCCCGCCTTCATAGTACCCGCTGGTAGAGAAAATGGGTCAAAGGGTGAGAGCGTCCCGGGGAGAGGCCCTCAAGTCAGGGTGCGGGCCGGCAGGGATCCCCTATACTGAGAGCAGTGCGCTTGCCGACATGCCGTCCTTCCGCTGGCCAAGAGGGCTGCTGTGACCGAGTTCAACACCGGGATCCCAAGCGTGCGTCGCCTGCAGCGGGTGATCCGGGATCGGGAAATCGTTGAGGTTAAGCTCAATACCGGCGATGTCTTCGTCGGCCAGTTGCGCTGGCAGGATCCCGACTGCCTTTGTTTGGCCGACGCTGAGGGACAAGAATCGCTGCTGTGGCGCTCCGCCATCGCCTTCGTCAAAGTCAGACCTCCCTCCTAAACCCAAACCCCTGCAGCCCTTGGCCGTCGCTGGCTTCCCGGCGGCAAGGGTTTCTTTGGCGCACCTATCGACAGCTCTGGCCAAAGCCCCCGGCGAAAAGGCTATGATTCAGCAAGAAGTGTGAAAAAATTTACCCTCCTCCCCTCTAGCCATGTCAACCGGCCCCATCGAGCTTGCCCTGCAACCTGTCGCCCAGCGGCATAACCACTACAGCCGCGAGGATTTTTTTCGCTTCGACCGCTCCCAGGGATCCCTAGTAGACTGGACGGGCGCGCGCAACGTCTTGGTAAGCGAGGATTTTATCCTAGGTTTGCAACAGGGCCTGGAAGAAGAAGTGGGGGATGCCTCGGCCTCCTTGATGTACACCATTGGCCGCGAGTGGGGCCGCAACGATGCAATCCACTTCTCCCACTGGTTTGAGGAAGAGTATCGGCGCAAACCCAAGCAGAGCCACCTGATGTTCCTCTTGGAAACCTGGTGGTGGCCCTTGACCTCGCAAGGCTGGGGGCGCTGGGAGGTGGAGACCGAGAGCCGGCGGCAGGGGTTTATTTTTATCAACCTCTTTGACTCCGCCGTGGCCCGCACCCTGGGGGATGTGGGCAAGCCGGTTTGCCATCTCTACGCTGGCTTATTTGCCGGGTTTTTCAGCGCCATGGTGGAACGGCAGCTCAACTGCATCGAGATCCAGTGCTACTCCATGGGAGAAAGCTACTGTAAGTTTTTGCTCGGCAGCAAAGATCGCATCGATGCGGCTGCCTTTTGGCTCAACGAAGGGGCCAGCGCCAGCGAAATTGCCCAAAAGTTGCGCTCCGGTCAAGGAGTGACCAAGCCATGACAGCAGAGGTTTTTCTGGAAGAATCGGTGCAGAGCTTTTTTGCTCGCCTGAATTGGGATAACCGCCCTCTGCAAGACCCCTCGCTGCCCATGCCTTTTGTACGGGTGCGAGAGCATTTTGCCTCCATCCCCTGGACGGGGGATCCCCTGGCTTTGGCGGCCCGTTCCTTGGGATCCCTCTCGGCAGCGCTGCCGCCCCAGCCTGAAGAGGAACCGATTACTTTGGCCGATTTATTCAGCCTGTTTTGAACGCCGACACCCGCTGAGCACCCACCAACACTTTGGAGAAGTGAGATGGTGAGCCCACTGGAGCAGATGCTAATTGAGGCCGAGGCCCGCTACCTCACGCCGGAGCAACTGGAGCAGCTCAAAGCCTATGTGCTCGGCTGGCCAAAGCGGCTGCACGTGTACCGGGTCGTACGGGAAGGGGAGAGCCAGATGGTGAGCCGCACCCTAGACACCCTTCAAAAGGAGATGCCCAATCTTTCTCCGCAAACGGTAAACCTGTGCCGGCGGCACCTGCTCCTGTTGCTGCGTCAGAGCGCCCTGGCCATGTTGCTGCAGGACGAAAACCTCTTGAAGGAGCGGCTGATCGAGTGGATGGAAGAGGAGGTGCGCCTGTACGAGCTGCAGAGCGTTTATGAGGTAGTCCATCGGACTTTTCAGCAAGAGCTTAGGGATCACCTAACTCCCGGCGAACTGGAGTTCATCCGCCCCTGGATCACCCAGGTGCAGGCAGCTTTGCTCTCTTTAAACGGCCTCAAATCCGCCTAGAACCTTCCCCACCGCCTTTTGGTAACTTACCGATACTGATAACCCAGGGATCCCCTATGGCCAGCACCCCCCCCATCCCCAGCAGCCTCGCCGACTTTGACCCCTACACGCCTGTTTTGGCCAACTACTACGCGCCCAGCGCCTATCTGCAAGGCGATCTGGAGTCCGGTTTGCTGGAAAGTCGCCACGGCGACCGGCTCTTGGCCCTTCCAGAAGCATTGCTACGAGGCATCTACACCGGCTTGGAATACGAGACAGGGCAGGCCGCCCGCCTGGTATTGCGCAACTGTGGCCGTATGTGGGGCAAAGAGTTTTTCCGCCGCTTTGCCCAGGAGCTCTCCGACTACTACCAGAAGCCTTTGTCCGAGCTGGAGATGGGGCTCTTTTTACAAAATCTCAAACAAGCCTGGAAGACCCACGGCTGGGGGCTGATCGACATCGACTGGACCTACAAAAATCAGGGGGTGCTGGTGGTGTCGATCCGCAACTCTCCCTTTGCCGCTGCCACACCCCCCCACTTCAAGCGCCCGATGGGCTTTTTGGAGGCAGGGCTGTTGGCCACCTGGTTTAGCCAGCTGACCGGCCAGGATCTGGGCTGTGTGCAAACCACCAGCGAGGCTTTGGGAGCGAAGAGCAACTTGTTTATCTTGACCGCTGCCGCCCGCCTCAAGGAAGGAGAGGCCTGGGTGGACTCCGGCCTCAGCCACGACCAGATCCTGGAGAAGTTGTTACAGCCCGCCCCGTAACCAGATCCAGCAGCGGGATGGGATCCCGTCGGGACGAGTCTGTATAATTCTCTGGAAGCAGGACGAGCTCAAGCGCTTGAGGGTGTAGCCATTGGGGTGGCGGGTCAGAGCAATCCGAGGGGCCATCACCGTTCCGGCAAACACTGCCGAGGCCATTGGCGCTGCGGTGAACGAGCTACTGGACGCCCTGGAACATCGCAACGCCATCAATCCGACGGAGTTGGTGAGCGTCATTTTCTCCGTTACCCCCGATCTCAACGCGGCCTTTCCTGCCCAATTTGCCCGCCGCCGCCCCGGCTGGGAGTTGGTGCCTCTGTTGGACGTGCAACAAATGGACGTCAACGGCGCTCTGCCCCGTTGTATCCGCGTTTTGATCCAACTGAACACCCCGCTGGCCCAGGCTGAGATGCACCACGTCTATCTGCGAGGTGCCCGCGAGCTACGGCCTGATCTCAGCCCAGTTTAGGAGGATAGCTTCTCGCGCAGCCGAGCCTCCCACTGTTGCAGTTGCTCCTGGAGAGCGGCCATCTCCGCTTCGCGACGGCTCAGCTCTTGACTTTGCCGGGTCAAAGATTGACGCCAGCTTTCGATCTCCGCCAGGTCGGCCAGGCTGCGGGCCTGCGAGAGGCTGTGCAACATCTCCACCAACTTCATCGCCGCCTCTTCCACCCGCTGCACCTGCCGATTTTCCGCAAGCTCAACCAGCAGCAATACCCCCACGTTGTAGGAGGCTGCCTCCTTAGAGGTAACCCGTTCTGGCTGGCGAAGCGGCGCCCAAACCCCACCCTCGGCTTGCTGGGCCAAGAGCTGCAGCTCCGCCTGGCCAAAAAGACTTTTCTTGTCTACCCGCGCCAGATACAGCATGAAGCCTACTGGAATGTACAGGCCATCCTAGCACCGATCCCCTTCCTTTGAGGGATCCTGCCCTAAAACCGGGATGGTTGTCCCTGGGAGGATCGATGTTAAGATCGGCTGCGAAATGGGTAAGGCCTGACGCCTTCCTGTTTTCAGCAGTTTAGGGATCCCTGGCATGTTTCTCACCCAAAGCCCCTATTTTTTGATGGCAGCGCTGGTGGCAATTGCCAGTGGGGCCATCTTTGCGGTTCGGTTCATCAAGCGAGAGGCTTCCGCAGAGTCGGATGTGATTTTCGCCACGATGGGCCTGATCTATTCCATCAGTTTGCTTCTGGAGGGTCAGCGGCTCATCCCGTTGCTGTTTTTTGCCCAGGTGCTGCTGGCGGTGATAGCTGGCTGGTTTGCCTTCGAAACCTTCCGATTGCGGATCCTCTTGAACGAAAAGGTACGGCAGGGGGGTGGAGTGCGTCCGGTCGTGGGGCCCCGGGGCTTTAGCCGCACCTATCCACCCGATGGCTATGCCCAGACGCGCAGCGTTTCCACGCGGCCTAGCGGATCCCGCATTCGCGACACCTCCTCCGCCAGCCGCTCCATTCCTGAACGCAGCGAGGAGCCAGCTCGTCGCCCGCGGCCCCAACTGACCAGCGATACCCGTGTGCGCCCCCGCCCTCGCCCGGCAGCGGAGGAGTATTACGAGGAGCAAGAGACTCGCTTCCGTCGGGACACCGAGGACGATGAGCCGGATCCCTCTCGCCGCTCGGCTGCCGAGGACTATCCCGAGGATGTGCAGGAAGAACGAGGCACAGTCACCCGCCGTCGTCCCCCCCGTCTGCCTCAAGACCAGGGTGAGAGCTACGTTGAGCAAAAACCTCGTCGTCCTTCCCGCCGTGTTGTCGAGGTGGAATCGGTGGAAGTGCAAGAGGCGGAGCCAGACGAGTACGAAGATGATTTGTTCTGACCTCACCCTCAAGCCGTCCTGGCCTGAGGGCTGCTCCTGCTGAGGCAACTCCCAACCGCCTTGCTCCCGGAGATATCCTAGGCCGGTTGGAGAGGGCCGTAGCTATCCTTGATCCCCAGGAAGAGTCGGTGCTCAGCCTGTGTTGCGCATACCGGCGGCGATGCCGTTGATGGTGAGCAGAGCTCCCCGCAGCAGCTCGGCGCGGTTGTACTGGGTGTTGTGGAAATGGGATTTTTGCTTGCCACGCAGGCGCTTGAGGAGCGAGACCTGGATAAACCCGAGGGGCACGATTGAACGGTTGCGCAGTTGCACCGAGCGCTTCAGATAGGGGTCGTTCTCCAACAGCTCCTTGTGTCCTGTAATTTTCAAAACCATCTCCCGGGTGCGGTACATCTCCTGGGCAATGAGCTCGAATAGCTCCATCGCCCGCTCCAGGCGCTCGGGGGAGCTCATCTCTCGCACGTAGTGACGGGCAATTTGCAGATCCGCCTTGGCCAGGGTCATCTCCACTTTGGAGATCACCATGCGGAAGAAGGGCCACTCGCGGTAGAGATGCTGCAGGTGGTTGAGGTTGTGTTCGCCTTTAGCCGCGTATTCCTCTAGAGCGGTGCCCACTCCATACCATGCGGGCAAGAGAAAACGGCTCTGTGTCCAACTGAATACCCAGGGAATGGCCCGCAGGGATCCGATATCTTTCGAGTTGCCGCTGCGGCGAGCTGGGCGGGAGCTAATCTGCAGTTGGCTGATCTCTTCGATGGGGGTGACCTCGTGGAAAAACTCGACAAAGCCTTCCTGCTCGTAGACCAGGTTGCGGTACACCTGGCGAGAGCGCTCTGCCAGCGATTCCATCAGGCGCGACCACTCGTGCAGGTCGTTGGGGTAGGTGCGCAGCAGGCTCGCCTGGATGACGGCGCTGGTAACAGTTTCCAGGTTAAAAATGGCCAGATCCTGGAGAGAGTACTTAGAGGCCAACACCTCTCCCTGCTCAGTAATCTTGATGCGGCCCCCCACGCTGCGCCCCGGCTGGGCCAAGATCGCCTCGTAGGCCGGCCCTCCCCCGCGCCCCACCGAGCCACCCCGGCCATGGAAGATCTGCAACTTCACCCCATAGGACTCGGCCACCGCCTGCAGCCGCTGCTGGGCTTTGTAGATCTCCCAGTTGCTGCTTAGAAAGCCAGCGTCCTTGTTGCTATCCGAGTAGCCCAGCATCACCTCCTGTAGGTTTTCCTGCTGGGCCAGGTACTGGCGATAGAAGGGGATCTCCAACAACTGCCGCAGCACCTCTGGCGCCCCCTTTAGGTCTTCAACGGTCTCGAACAACGGCACCACCGCCAGGGATCCGCGCCCGCTGATGGGATCGTAAAGGCCCACCTCCTTAGCCAGCAGCAGCACCTCTAACAGATCGCTCAACTGGCGGCTCATGCTGATCACGTAGGTTTGGCACATGGCCATGCCAAATTCCTGCTGCAGCCGGCGCAGGGTGCGAAAGGTGGCAATCAGCTCCGCCGCTTTATCGGAAAAGGGAGCTTCTAGAGGGATGAGGGGCCGGCGGGTTTGCAGCTCCCGCAGGAGAAAAGCTGTTTTTTCCTCCTCCGTCATCTCGCTGTAGGGCCGCGGCAAGATCCGCAAGTACTCGAAGATCTCGGTGAGAGCGGCCTCGTGGTAGCTGCTGTCTTGGCGGATATCCAGGTGGGCCAGATGGAAGCCAAAGACCTGCACCTGGCAAATGAGGTGATCCAACTGGCGGCAGGAGAGGCCACTGTTTTTCAAGCTGCTCTGAATAAGCTGCAAGTCGGCCAGAAATTCTTCTGCATTGGCGTAGGCGTTGTCCAGAGGGGGCGGGACAGGCAGGCAAGCGGAGTCGGCCAAATTGCGGTTGCGCTCCCGCGTCAACTCCAGCCGCCGCTGGATGTAGCTGAGCTTGAGCCGGTAGGGCTCTTGGCGATATTGCAGCGAAAAGGACTCGTAAACCTCGGGCATGCGGCGGCGATCCTGCTCAAGGACATCCAGCAACTGGCTGTCCACATCCCCCCAGTGCAAAGAGACGCTCAGGGTTTTGGTGAGGGCCTTCACGGACTCGATGTACTTGCCCAAAATCAGGTTGCGCTGGTAGCAGGCCGTTTGCCAGGTAACGTCGGCAGTGACGGAAGGGTTGCCGTCCCGATCCCCGCCCACCCACGAGCCGAAGTTGCAAAATCCTGCAGGGGGCGGCTCGACGGTGGGAAAGGACTTTTTTAGGCTGCGCCTGAGGCGCTCGTGCAGTAGAGGGATAGCCTGAAACAGTACCTCTTCAAAATAGTGCAGGGTGTAATCGACTTCGTTGAGCACCGTCGGCTTGGTCTGGTGCAACTCGTCGGTGTGCCACCAGAGCAAAACTTCCTCTGCCAGCTGTTCTCTCAACATCTGAGCTTGCAGAGGGTCGAACTGCTCTGCCCAGTCCAGTTGGCTGAGCAGACGGGAGAAGACCCGTTGTTTTTCGCGGATGGTGTGGCGGACGATCTCGGTGGGGTGGGCGGTAAACACCAAGCGGATGTGCAGCCGCTCCAGCAGGCAGCGCAGCAAGCCAGGCGGCACTCCCTGAGCCCGCAGGTAGGGGAAGAGCCGTTCAAATTTTTCGTTTTCCCGCACGGTGCGCTGTTGGCTGTCCACCATGCGCATATCTGAGTCTTCTGCCCGTTCGTAGTGCTGTTCAACGATGTTGATCAACTGAAAGAACAAAGCGAAGGCGCGGGCCGTTTGAATGGCTGCATCAAGGCTGAGATGCTCGACAATTTGTAGTACTTCCGGGATGGGGTACTCCAAGGCCTGCCCTTCAGGGGAACACATGGAGCGCAGCCGCTGCAACAGATCTACCAAAGGCTGCCCGCACTCCTGCAGGATTACGGCTTCCCAAAGTTCTTCCACCATTTGCAGGCGGCGATTCAACAGGTTGTTCCTGCGGTCGAGCGCTTCATCCACGGCGAGGGCACGGGCCAAGGGATCCCGTTCCGCCAGTGGAGGGGCCTCCTTCAGGCCGTTGGCAGAACCCACTGCCCGCTCTGCAGTCGTCAGGTGGGAGGAAGAGGTCATGAAGGCAGCTCCTAGAACAACCATCCCAATATTAGAGCCTGTTCGCTGGAAGCGCAGATTACTCTTGGAGGAGAGCTGTCTCGGCAGCATGGCCAACTCTCCCCCTGTTTGCCCAGGGATCCCTAGAGGCGGCTACGAATAACAAATGAGTAGTTGCTGCCGGGCTCTAGTAAGTAATCCGATTTCTCCAAAAAACGGCTCAAGGGATCGCAAATCAAGGCCCGCCCTACAGAGGGTTCCACCTTCAGCTCCCCGGATCGAAAGCGCCAGCAAAAGCGCCAAACCCAACCGTTGGCGTTGACTTCCCCTTCAATGGCGCCCTCCTGCCAGGAGCGGCGGGTAATTTGTACATGGGCGGTGGTCTGCGGCAGTCGGCTCATCCAGAACCTCCCGACGGGATCCCCTGTAAGGTAGCGCGCAAACCCCTCTCCGAGAAGTCGAAGATGGGCGATGAGGGGCTAGATAGATGCTAGGTGGAAAGGGATCCCGTTAATTGGATGGTTCTCTTGCCGAGGATAAAAGCAAGCCCCCCGTGGGGGGGCTGTTTCTTCAGCTCCTGAGGCCGGTATTGATATAGAAACTATTGAGCGGCAGTTGCCAGAGCCTTGGAAGATTTTTTCTCCGGCTTCTCAGCCGCAACCTGCGCTAGCAAAGCCCGTAAGCTGGGAAAGAGAAAGTGATTTTCTTCGACATATTGCGCGCCGAATAGTCCCTTCTCCGCCCAGAAAAATCGGTCTATCGTGTGCTCGTTTCGCCGAACCAGAATCAGCGCAGGCGGCTGAATAGAGTTTTCCTGTATGTATCTCCGGGCGGCGGTTACAGACTTTTCTTCGCCGCTATCTAATTTAAATTGAGGAATATAATCTAAAATTTTGCGCCCCTCCAAACGACGGCGGCTCTTACGCTTTCTTCTCCTGACCAATGTCGGCCTCCTGTAGAAGGATTACAAGACAACCTTAAAAAATATATCAGCAATACCTAAGAAAATCAATAGCTTCTACCGGCTTTTGTTATCATCCTTTACAGAAATAACAAAGGACAACGAACGTCCTCCTCCACGAGCGGAAAAGGAAGGCAACTTACCTCTGTCTCCCCTCCAAGAACTTTGCCGGGAAACTGCTTATTCAGTTGAAAAATAAACCCTTTCTCCCCGGAAGGGAGCAAAGAGAAATAGGGTATCGATTAGCTCTGATGCCTGCGAAGAAAGTCAACTGCCAGCGCAGGAGACTCCCTTCCGATCTGGCCTCTGAGATAGCATCGACAATAAGGAACGCTCAACAGAACACATACCTAAACCCAGGTACGGGCAACTCCCCTTAGTGGGGATTAGGGTTGGCCAATTGCAACTGCGCAAACCTAGAGCAGCTTCACCAAAAGGAATACTCGCGGGGCGAGCAGCCTTTGGAGAGGGTACTACGACTGTACAACCAATTTTCCGTTTCTACAATATGTCCAGGATAGGTTTCCCGTACTGCGTTAAACCCTTAGACGGCAGACAGACCTCTTGCTACTCTGGCTTCAGGGATGACCTGAGCCATAAGGGTTCCGGTCGGTCTCAGGTAGAAGCTGCAGGAGCTCCGCTTCGTACTCCCTTCCATCCCCCCGCCTCCCTGCCCCTGGTATGCGGGGGGTTGGGGGGGAAGGGAGGCGGTCGGAGCCGGGTAGTTTACTCTAGGTCGAGGGAGTTTTGGGCATGAGGAAATTCGCGTTGCTGGTGAGTCTGGGATTGATTCTGGGATCCCCGCCGCTTTGGGCGCAGGAGGCAACCCCGCTCCCCAGTCCTGCTGCAACTCCTTCTGCGGCTACAGGGGGGGCTCCCAGCCCGCAAGCTTCCCCAACTCTAACCCCAGAGCAAGTTACCGATGCTCAGGTGGAGCAGTTGGTGCAGATTCTGTTGGAATTGGATCCTTTGATCCGGGAAGCCAGCGCTCAGTTGCGAGAGACCCAGAACGAAGAAGAGTACGAGCAGATCATGCAGCGCACGGAAACCCAAGCCAGCCGCATTGTCGAGAAGCAGGGGCTGACGGTGGCCGAATATCGCGAGCTGATGACCTTGGCCAACGAAGATCCCGTTTTGAACCAGCGAGTGCGGGCCCGCTTGCAAAAAGTGATCGAAGAAAGGGAATCCTCTGCTTCTCCCCAGCCAGCCACCCCGACGCCTAGGCCCTAGGCTGAGCTGACTGCTGTTGGCCGGAGACAGAAAGAAGCCGGGGCAACCGCAAGGTAAAACAAGTGTGGTCGGCCTCGCTGTTAAGGTAGATTTTCCCTTGCAACAAGTTTACCCGTTGTTGCACAAGGGCCAAGCCCAACCCTGTCCCTCCCCGCCGCCGGGGATCCGAGCTGGGCACGCGGTAAAACTTCTCAAATACCCGCTTTTGTTCTGCAGGGGGGATGATGATGCCGGTGTTGCCAATTTGGATTTCCAGGTGAGCAGGAGCGCTGGTGACCTGTAGGTTAATCCGGTGCTGGGCAGGAGTAAATTTCCCGGAAAGCGCCGTAAAGCCCCTATCTTTGGGCAGGGGATATAAGGCGCTTTCTGGTAACCCCGTTAGCGGGTCAGGGGCCAAACTCTACACTTGGGGTACTGAGCAACTTTTTGGCAATCTTCCCGCTCCCGTCTCTCCAGGATGAGATCCTAGAATTGGAGTCTTCTAGGATCTTTTCTGGGACTTGAGGATGAAAACTCCGCCTGAAAGGCCCGCCCCCAAAGTCCAGGCGGGATCTCTGCGAGCTGCGCTGAGCATTGCGCTGTTTCTGTTCTTACTGGCGCTGGTTTCCTACTTGAGCCTCAACTTCGTGCTGGCCTTGGTGGACAAGCTCAGCTAGCCACTCCCTGAGGCGATTCCTCGGCGCGGATCTGCCGATAGCCCTTTGTCTTCGGCAGCAGGAAAGATACAATGGATTTACAGGGCTTAACACCTTTTCTCAGTTTCTACGCTCCCCATCATGAGCCCCCTCTCATGGCTGAGACCATTTTCTTGGTTCGCAGGTTTGCCGGGATCCGCTGGGCCTTATCTTGAGTCTCAACCTGCGCTGACTTGGCCCCGCCGGGATCTGGGCTGGAGGCGCTGGCTGCGGTACCTGTATCTGCGCCTGTTGCGAATGCAATCCTCCCCCAAAGAAATTGCCCGCGGCCTGGCGGCGGGAGTTTTTGCGGGTTGTTTTCCCATCTTCGGCTTTCAAACCCTGGTGGCCCTGCTGTTGGCCGTTCCTTTGCGGGGCAACAAGCTGGTGGCGGCGGCAGGAACTTGGGTGAGCAACCCCCTCACCTATGTGCCGATCTATGCCTTTAACTACCGGGTGGGGGAATGGCTGCTGGGATCCCGAACAGCCTTTGCCACTTCGGAACTGGTGGTAGCTCAGAACTGGATGCAGTGGGGCCTGGAGGTGTCGGCCACACTCTTGGTGGGCTGTGCGTTTGTCGGGTTTTGGGGCGCCCTCGTTAGCTACTTTCTGGGGCTGTGGCTGGTGGAGTGGATCCGCCGGCGGCGGAGAAGGGGCCGGGTCTCCTGTGAAGGGATGTAGGGCGGCTCAAAAGGCCCAACCCAAAGCTGAGCTAGGCCGGGATCCCTGCCGCCTCAGACTTCGGAGATGGATCCAACTTCAGAGAACAGAAGGGTTTGACGATGGAAGATATGCGATCGCTATTAACCGATCTCAGCCGCCGCTCTCAGCGATGGGGGGAACAGTTGGGATCCGCCTTGCAGACGGGCATGAGCCAGCTTACCCAAGCTCCTCAGCCGATTGTGTTGCTCTCGTCGCGGGAGCTGGAGAAGATGCGACGGGCCTGCCGCCTGGCTGCGGATCTGCTCAAGCACCTGGAGCCGATGGTGCAGCCGGGGGTCACCACCCAAGAGCTTAACGACGAGGCGGAGCGCTGGACGCGGGCCCACGGGGCCAGGAGCGCCCCTCTGGGCTACCACGGCTTTCCCAGGTCCATCTGCACCAGCGTCAACCACGTTGTCTGCCACGGCATTCCCAGCCCCAAGCAGGTCCTGCGGGAAGGGGACATTATCAATATCGATGTCACCCCCGTTTTGGATGGCTACCACGGCGACACTTCCAAAACGTTCTTTGTCGGGCAGCCTTCCGAGCGGGCGCGGCGTCTGGTGGAGGTGGCGGAAGAGTGCCTGCGGCGGGGCATTGCCGCCGTGAGGCCAGGCGGCAGAGTTGGGGATATTGGGGCTGCTATTCAAGAGTACGCCGAGTCCCAGGGCTACAGCGTGGTGCGGGACTTTGTCGGCCACGGGGTAGGACGGCAGTTCCACACGGCGCCCCAGATCCCCCACTACGGCGAACGGGGGAAGGGGGAAAAACTCCGCCCCGGCATGGTGTTTACCATCGAGCCGATGATCAACGAAGGCACGTGGGAGGTGAAGGTGCTTGCAGACGGATGGACTGCTGTGACGGCAGACGGCAAGCTCTCCGCCCAGTTTGAACATACGGTTGCCGTTACCGAAACCGGCGTGGAGATCCTGACCCTACCCTCCTCCGGCCCTTGAGCAGGTATGAATAGCGCTAGCGTTGCCGATCCCCGCCTGCGTCTTTCCTCTGAGAATCTGCTGCTGCTGCTGGCGGCAGCGGCGGGGCTGGGCACAGGTTTGTTGGTGATCGGGTTTCGCTATCTCATCGGCTGGTGTCGCTATCTTTTGCAGGATACTCTCGTCGACAGCATTGTCAGGGCTGCGCAACAACACGGCCTGTTGCTGCTGGGATCCTGGGCAACCATTTTGGCGCCGCTGCTGGGGGGTCTGTTGATCGGCACCCTGGGGGTGGTTCTGCCTTTCCCCAACCTCAGCCTCTCCAGTTTGGTGAGTGCCAACCGGCCTCTCGCCCCTCGCCCAGAATGGATCCCACTTAAGCTGGTGGCTGCCGCCGTCTCGTTGGGGGCGGGAGCTGCGCTTGGGCCGGAGGCCCCCAGCGTGGAAAGCGGGGCCCTACTGGGATGCCTGCTGGGGCAAAACCTGCGCCTTGCGCGGGAGCGGGTGCAACTGTTGATGGCCGCCGGGGCGGCGGCGGGGCTGGCGGCGGGGTTTAACGCGCCGATTGCCGGGGTGTTTTTGGCGCTGGAGCTGGCTTTGGCCCGCACGTTCACCACTTCTGCCGTCAGTGTGGTGGTGTTGGCAGCGGTGGTGTCGGCCCTGATTGCCCAGGTGGGGCTGGGGGCGCAGCCGGCCTTTTTGCTGCCGACCATTACGCAGCCGGCTTTTGTCTTGCCCGCCTACGAGCTGCACAGTCTGCTGGAGGTGCCCCTCTATTTGGGTTTGGGCCTTTTGGCCAGCTTGGTCTCCATCGCCTTCGGCTATGCACTGGAATGGGTCAAGCACCTGTTCGGCAGTGGCCCCCTGGCGGCCTGGCCAGCCTGGAGCAAGCCGATTCTGGGCGGTGGGATCCTGGGCTGTGTCGGCCTGGGGATCCCGTTGGCCCTGGGGGTGGGCTACGAGACCATTGAGTCGATCTTGCAGGGGGTGCCCTTTTCCCTTGGCCAGTTGGGCTTGCTGTTGTCGGGCAAGGTATTCCTCAGCGCGGTGAGCGTGGGCAGCGGCTTTGTCGGGGGCACCTTTGCCCCGGCTCTGTTCCTGGGGGCGGTGTTGGGAGCAGGCTATGGCCAGGTGGTGGGAAAGGCTTTGCCTGCTATTGCCCTCTCTCCCCCTGCCGCCTACGCCATGGTGGGCATGGGGGCGGTATTGGCGGCCAGCGTGCGGGCTCCCCTGACGGCCATTCTGCTGCTGTTTGAGATGACGCGGGACTACCACATCGCCTTGCCGGTGATGGCGGCGGTGGGCCTGAGTATCTGGCTGACGGAGCAGTTGCACCCGCCGGCCATCTACCCCTCCGCCCGTCGCAGGCAGGAGCCGAAGGGCCTGACGGTGCAAGAGGTGATGGTGCCCCCTTCTCTGCTGCTACCCCAGGATACGCCCCTGCGGGAGGCGCTGGAGCGCTTGCTGCAGCAAAAGTGCCACAGCGCTTTGGTGGTGGACGGGCAAGAGCGGCTGCGGGGCATTCTCACCCTGGAAGACCTGGAGCGGGCCCTGGCCCACAAGCAGGCCGGGGAACTGGCCGAGCTGACGGTGGAGCAGGTCAGCCAGTCGCCTGTGCTCACCACTTTCCCCGACGAAGCCGTGGCGGTGGCCGCCGAGCCGCTGTACGAATACGATTTGCGCCAGTTGCCGGTGGTCTCGCGGGAGGATCCGGAGCATGTGGTTGGCCTCTTGGATCGGGAGCGGGTGTTGCTCTCCCAAGAGATCGAATCTGTGCGGCAAGTCCTCGAGCCGGAAGTTCCTGCCCCAGGTGGGGTCGAAAACGGGATCCCTGCCCAGCCCACTCCCTCTTCCCCTGCGCCGGCAGACTAGGGATCAGCGCTGCCGCAGCAGGGCGGAGGGGCATTCGTGTCGCAGAGGGCAGCGGCCACATTCGGGCATGCGCGCCTTACAGATGCGCTTGCCCAGCCGGATGAGGTTGACGTGTAGGGAATAAGCCTTGCCTGCCGGGATCCGCGGCGACAGTTGGGCAAAGGTGTCGTCGGGATGTCTGGTTCGCACCAAGCCAAGACGGTTGGCCACCCGATGCACATGGGTATCCACCGGGCAGAGATCCCGGCCCAGGCCAAACAACAGCACGCAGGCGGCTGTCTTCAGTCCTACCCCCTTCAGGGAAAGGAGATAGGCCAGAGCGTCCGCGTCGTCCAGATCCCGCAAAAAGTCCAGGCTCAGGGATCCCTGTCGCTTGACAATGGCAGCCAGAATCTCCTGAATGCGGGCTGCTTTGAGTTGGGCCAGGCCCCCGGGACGGATCACCTGGGCCAGCTTGGTTGGATCAGCAGCTAAGACAGCTTCCCAGGAGGGGAAAGCGGCTTTGAGGGCGCGAAAGGCGCGGCTGCTATTGTGGTCGGTGGTGTTCTGGGAGAGGATCGTGCCCACCAATTCGTCCAAGAGGTCGGGATAGAGGGGCAGACCATCAGGGCTGCGAGGACGTTGGGGGATGCCAAAGCACTGTTCCAGGCGCGCCAACAGTGATTCCAGCACGACGGCGTTGGGGCTCGCCTCACCAGGACGAGGTTCCAGCCAGGCTGAAGTCTCCATGGCTGCGGCAGGCTCAGGCAGGCGGCGGGCAAGAGGATCCCGATCCAATCTCGGCTGTACCACGGCTGGCCCCTTGGGGGAGTTAACGGGCGGAATCTCGGCAGATCTCCTGGAGCAGGCGGGCAACTGCCTTGCTGGCAGCAGGAGGAGCTGTCGCCTTCAAGTTGGCGGCCATTTGGGCAACCACCTGGGGCTGAGCCAACCAGGCCAGGGCCGTCTGCCGCAGCAAGTCCAGATTCGCTTCCGATTCTCGCATGACCACTCCCCCGCCGCGACCCACAAAAGCCAGGGCGTTGTGGTACTGATGATCCTCGGCGGCAAAGGGGTAGGGGATCAAAATGGCCGGGGTGGCGGTGGCCCACAACTCCGCCAAGCTGAGAGCGCCAGCCCGGCTGATGGCAAAAGTTGCCCGCTGCAGCAAGGCGGCCACATCGGCGCGGAAAGGAAAAGCGCGGTAGCGGGGGTGGGAAGGGATCCCGACCTCACTGCCGCCGGTCAAATGCACAATCCACGCCCCTGCCTCCAACCAGGCGGGGGCACAGGCGGCAACCAGGCGGTTCAGGCCCCGCGCCCCCTGGCTCCCCCCCATCACCACAATCAAAGGATCCCCCTCTGGAATCGGCAGATCCGCGGGCAAGGGCTGGGGCTGATAGAACTCCGCCCGCACTGGCGTGCCCACCACCCGGGTAACTGCCCCTGGCAAATGCTCTGCCGTTTCCGCCATGCCCAGGGCCACCAGCCGGCAAAATCTTCCCAGCCAGCGGGTCACCTTGCCCGGAAGGCAGTTGGACTCGTGCAGCAACACCGGCACCCCCAGCGAGCGAGCTGCCAAGATGGTCGGGGCGGCGATGTAGCCGCCGGTGGTCAACACCACGTCAAACTGGCCTGAAGCCAGGATCTGCCGCACCTGCAGCGTTGCCCGCGCCAACTGAACCAGGGATCCCAGCTTCTGCCAGGGGGATCCCTGCCAGCCGGACATGGCCACTCGGTGCAGCGGGTAGCGGTCCGGCACCAGCTTCGCCTCCAGCCGCTGCGGCACCCCCAGCCACTCAATCTGCCAGGTGGGCAACTGCTCGACAACGGCCAGCGCCGGAAAGATATGCCCCCCCGTCCCGCTGGCCGCCACCAGCAGCCGTGGTGGTGAGGTGGGATCCCTCCTGTCTCCATTCACCCTAGGACTAGGACGGGGAATTGCTGTAGCCAACGTAGCGCAAAAGCGTGCCCCGCTGCCCCAAGATAAATCCTCGGTCGGGGCCAAAGAACTCGATGCTGTAGAAATTGGCGGGAATGTTGCTCAATTTCTTGGCCTCCTCCCAGGTTTTGCCGCCATCGGGGCTGTGGATCAGAGTGCCGCCGCCGCCCACCACCCAGAGGTCGTGGTCGTTCTGGTAGGCCGCATTTAGATAGCCAAAGCTGAGGGCACGCCCGGGTCGCAACGGCTTGGACCACTCGCCGGAGGTGAAGTCACTCGTGAAGGCGATCTCCGCGCCTTGGTTCAATTTCCAGGCGCTGCCGTTGGGGCCAAAGCCCATGTTCTGAATGCGGCGAGAGCTTTCCCGCGGATACGGCTTCCAGGATCGGCTTTCTGGAGTGTAGAGAAAGTAGAAGCTGCCCCGCGACGACACGGCCAGATACTCTCCTCCTGGGCCGCGGGCAATGTTTTTAATCGCCCCAATCGGCTCTTCCACCTGGGCATGCCAGGTCTGTCCTCCATCTTCCGTGCGGTAGATGGCCCCCACATTGGTTACCATCTCAGCCGCTCCAGGACCCAGGGCTTGGATTAGGATCGGCTCCCCCGGCAGTTGCTTGCTGAGACGAATGGATGTCCAGTCGGATCCCTCGTTGAGCGTGTGGAGGAGGATCCTCGGCTGCCCCACCACCCAGCCTTCTGCTCCGGCAAAGCTAATCGAGCTCAGATAGGCTTCCGGCTCCAGTGCCGTCAGCTTGCGCACCTGCCAGTGGAGGCCGCCATCCTGAGACTCCAACAGCGTCGCTTTATCGCCCACCAGCCAGCCATGAGAAGGGTTGGTGCCGGTGAAAGCAATGTCCAGCAGAATGTTCTGGGTGGGCACCTCGACTTGTTGCCAGGGCACCACCTTCATGTCCGGCATCCGCGCCGCCATCAGCAAGAGAGAGAAGGCAGCTAGCAGCACCAGTCTCCAGAGCTTAAGCATTTTGGCCATCACTCGACGAAATAGAAACTCATCAAAAACAAAAATCCCAGCGCCAACCCCAAGAAGATGAGCAGGTTTTTCTGGGCAGGGGTCATCACATTGACCCCCAGGCCATAGCGCAAGTTCTCTTGAAAACCGGAAGGCTTGCCCTTGGCGCCCACCGCTTGAAACAGGCGCTTGCCGGCGCGGCACACCGGACATCTCCAGTCGGCGGGCAGCTCCTCAAAGGGCACACCTGCCGGGATCCGATTGAGCTGATCCCCCTTGGCCGGCTCGTAAACATAGCCACAAGAGCGACATTCATAGCGCTGCATGCGCAGGGGATCGCCAACCTGTGCATCGGTTTCATCTTCCGGCAACTCGATCAGCTTCGGTACCCTAGAGGGCTTGGGCTGGTTGACGGGATCCGGTTGCGAGCCATTCATGGTCTGGGAGGCATTTGCATCATCAAATCTTATTATGAGAGGAATTGTTACAAAAATCTACTCGGCCTTCTGCTCCTTTCCTTTCTCAGACCTTTCCTCAAAGCATCGATTGCCAACTCAGGGGGCAGGGAGATTTTGCGGAGTTAAAAACAGCCACGAGATGGGATCCCCTGGGACTCGGTCTTGAACAGGGGCATACCTGGCCTCTCTTGACACCTCTCTGGCAGCGTCAAGGAACGTCGTCTCACTCGCCAGCAGGGCAAGGGCTCTGGCAGACAAACCGGCCAGGGTTCACGCCTCGGATCCCATGCTATGTTTTGACTATCCTATTCGCGTGTTGTGCCAGTGGGTGTCCGCTATGACCACGCCCCCTCGCCGACCTACCCTTAACCACGTGTTGATCGTCAAGGATCGCCACGGGCCAAAGGCCTACTGGCTGACAGCCGAGCTCTATTCCTTGGGGCGGGATCCGAGCAACAGCATCCGCATCGACTCCCAATACGTCTCCCGCCACCACGCCATTTTAGTGAAGACCGAATCTCCCTCCTCTCCCGATGGGTTTACTTACCAAATCATCGATGGAGACATCCATGGCACGCCCAGCACCAACGGCCTTTACATCCGGGGGGAGCGGGTGGAGTTTCGCGATCTTGAGGACGGAGACGAGATCCAGTTTGGCAACGACGCTACTGCCACCTACTCCCTGCAAGCTCAGGATTTGGACAGGATTCTCTCCTCCTTTGAAAATACCCAGATCGTTGGCCTGTGAGAGCCGACTCATCAGTCAGGGGGAAGGTTTTGGCGAGGTAGGATGGTTGCCGGCGGGGGATGCTCAACTCCTTGCAGCGCGGCAGCTCCCTGATTTAGAGGCCTGCAGCTTGCCGTCGCCAGTGGTGGGGAGGAGCGCTGCCCGCCACTGTGGAACGGGTAGGCTGCTACTGGGCAGCAAGCGCTGACCGCAGTCTGCAAGCCGGCTCCAACTCCAGAGCCGGCGACCAAGAAAGGCCTACAGCTCGCTGGCGCGAGCCGAGGGAGTAACCGGCAGCCACGCTCCAGAAGGGAGCGGCGTCGCGCTAGTAGTTGGGCGTCCTACCAGTTGCGGCAAATTGATTACCTACGAAGTGCTGTGGGCAGGGGTAGCGATGGTGTGGGTGCCACCTGCCTACAGGTCTCAGACCTGCCACCAGTACTTGTAGATTGGCCAACGGGAAGGGAAGCGATTCCGTTGTAGTCTGGGTTTGCCTTTACCTCTGGGTGGTGATGCGGATTTTGTTTCCCCGCTGGCGCTTTCGCGGCGGAGAGTGGCTGGGGCCATGGCCTCGCTCCGACAACTAGAGAGAGATGGAGGGATCCATTGCCGTCAGAATCGGGCTGGGAGAGCTTCCCGGAGAAGCCTGGGTTTTGAACAGGTCTGTACAGGCTGAGGGGAGCTGAGAGTTATTGCTGATCCAGAGTTTCGCCCCATGCAAGTGCTGGCGCCAAGATCAACCTCTACCTGAAAATCCTCGGATCCCGTCCGGATGGGTATCCGGAGATGTAGAGTTTGACCCACCGGGATTCTGCTGGATCCCTGCAGCCTCAGCTAGGGTGTCAACTGGATTGATCGGATACGGGATCCCCATCTGGATCCTTCCGTCTGCTTGCCATAGTAGGATCAGCACCTACGTACCCTACCTTGCACGGGCCGCCGGCTTAAGCGGCCAGGGTTCTTCTGACTTGGAACGCTCTCCATGCCGCCCATTACCAAGATCCTGATTGCCAACCGAGGCGAGATCGCCCTGCGCATCATCCGCACCTGTCAGGAAATGGGGATCCGAACCGTGGCTGTCTACTCCACTGCGGATCAGAACTCTCTACATGTCCAACTGGCGGACGAAGCAGTCTGTGTGGGGGAAGCCCCAGTGGCCAAAAGTTATCTCAACATCCCCAACATCATCTCGGCAGCCCTCACCCGCGGGGCCACTGCCATTCATCCGGGCTATGGGTTCTTGGCGGAAAATGCCAAATTTGCCGAGATGTGTGCCGACCACAACTTGATCTTCATCGGCCCCTCGCCAGAGGCGATGCGCAAAATGGCCGACAAAGCCACGGCCCGCGAGACCATGCAGGCGGTGGGCGTGCCGACCGTGCCCGGCAGCCGCGGGCTGATCACCTCTGACGAGGAAGCGGTGAGGCTGGCGGAGAAAATCGGCTATCCCGTGATCATCAAAGCCACCGCCGGCGGCGGGGGGCGGGGCATGCGGGTGGCCAGAGATGCCCAAGAATTGCTGAAGATGATGCGCACCGCCCAGGGGGAAGCCCAGGCGGCCTTTGGCGATGGGGGCATCTATCTGGAGAAATACATCGAGCGCCCCCGCCATGTGGAGTTTCAGATTTTGGCCGACAGCCACGGCAATGTGGTGCACCTCTACGAGCGGGATTGCTCGATTCAGCGGCGCCACCAAAAGCTGCTGGAAGAGGCCCCCAGCCCGGCTCTGACCACGAGCTTGCGCGCCCGCATGGGGGCAGCGGCGGTGAAGGCAGCCAAAGCGGTGAACTACGTGGGGGCGGGCACGGTGGAGTTTCTGCTGGATAAAAACGGCCAGTTCTACTTCATCGAGATGAACACCCGCATCCAGGTGGAGCACCCGGTTACCGAGATGGTGACGGGGCTGGATTTGATTGCCGAGCAAATTCGCATCGCTCAAGGTCAACCCCTGACCTTTCGCCAGAAGGATGTGGAACTGCGGGGCCATGCCATCGAATGCCGCATCAACGCCGAGGATCCCAAGCAGCAGTTTCGCCCTTGCGCTGGCACCATCAGCGCCTATTTGCCTCCTGGAGGGCCGGGGGTGCGCATGGACTCCCACATCTACACCGACTACACCATTCCCCCCTATTACGATTCGCTGTTGGGCAAGCTGATCGTCTGGGGGCCCAACCGGGCAGCCGCCATCCGCCGCATGCAGCGGGCGCTGGGGGAATGCGCCATCACCGGGGTGCCCACCACGATCCCTTTCCACCAGCAGATCCTGCGCCACGAGGCTTTTTTGCGGGGCGAGGTGTACACGGATTTCATCGCCCAACACCTGCTGACTGGCCAGTAGCAATCCCTTCGGAGATTGCCAGAGAGCGTCTTTGAACGGCGCTGGCCAAAAGTTGAGGCTAAAGTTAAAGGTGAGTGGAGGGTTGCTGGTCGTGCCGATGAGGGATCCCCGGCCCGGCTTGGTTCAACAGGCCCATCTCCAGCGTCAGGCGAGCTGCCCCGTGCCCAGCCTGAGCCAGTTGGTGGGGCAATTTTTGCAGGAGCGGCAGCGGGATCTGGCCCCGGCCAGCCGCCGCACCTACCGCATTGCCCTGGAACAGTTTGCCAAAACTTGCCCGGTGCCGCTGCCTCAGGTGCAGCCGTCCCACGTTCAGTCTTTTTTAAACAGCTTGAAGGGGCGTCCATTTCGCAACCGCTCCGGCCAGTGGGTTCATCCGCCCGCCTCTCCCGCCACCTACAACCTCAAGCGGCTGGCGCTGCAGCAGTTTTTTGAGTGGGCCAGCCAACGGGGCTACTTTCCAGATCCCTTGCCCACCCAGGCGATTCGGCCTGCCCGCCTGCCCGCCCGTCTGCCTCGCGACCTGGATCGGCTGTTGTTGCAGCGGGTTCTGCAGCGGGCCCAGAGCCATTCTCTGCGCTATGCGGCCTTGATCCGCCTGCTGCTGGAGTGCGGGCTGCGGGCACAGGAGCTGTTGGACTTGACGGTGCAGGATTTTCAGATCAGCCCTGAGGGATCCCTGTTGGAGGTGCGCTGTGGCAAGGGCAGCAAACCCCGCGCTGTGGCGGTCGGGGATCCCCTCTCCGAGCTGCTGCAACAATATCTGAGCCGAGAACGGGGCCCGTGCGCGCCGACGGATCCCTTGTTTGTCTCCCAATCCCGCTGCCCGGCCTACCGGGGCCGTCCCCTCACCTACGATGGCCTACGTCATATTGTGCTCAAGCTTACCGAGCCCGAGCCGGGCCACCAAACCCCCCACCAGTTTCGCCACAGCTTTGCCACCTTGCTGCTGGATCGCGGCGTTGCCCCCGAACACATCCAACACCTGCTGGGCCATACGACTGCCGCCATGACGATGCGCTACACCCAGCGGGCCAACTTGAGAGCAGCTATTGCCCATTCCCGCGCGATCTTGGATCAGGGCTTGATCTAGGGATCCCCTGTTGCGCCGTGGCCTCTATTACTAGTAGGGAGAGGTTCAGATTGCTAACAGAAAGGGAAGCCGGACATCCAAAGGGCAGCCCCGAAAAAGAAATCAATCAGGTACACCTGGCTAAGGTGCTTGGAATGACCTGAAAACAATCGAATGGGTTATTTCAAGTTACACGCTGGAGAGGAAGGTAGAGCACATGTTCTCTCTCCTTTCCCATAGGCACCTGCGAGCCAAGGCTGGCCTTCTGCTGCTCCAACCAGATGATCAGATGTCTGTTCTCAGGGTAGTATTCCAGAACATACTTAATGAAGTCATCAATTGTACATGGCTTGCTGAAACCTCCCATCCACTGATGAAAGTGGCAATGCACTTCGTCGGCTATGGTAATCAGGTTGGAGAGATTCGCTGCAAGCTTTGGATAGTGCGCTTCAGAGTAGAGATGATGAACCGTTAGGCTACTGGCTGCTTTTCGAGTAACTCTACAAAGATTTTTATCCCTTTTTCTTGCAAGATCTTTTGCCTTTTCTATCTCTCTTTGTCGATCCTGGATTTTCTTGACGATTACCTGAATTTGAGGTTCAATGCGTTCGCTAACATATTGACACCAGTCTTTTCTGTGGTTTTGCTTGAGAACCTCTCCCATAACCTTGGCAAGCTCATAGATACCTCGCAAAGAGAGGTAAACAGTGTCATCATTACCAAAACGTGTGTAATGAACGTCTTTGATTAACTTACTTTGCTTCGATGCAAGCTCAAGCGCCTTCTTAAGGTAGTCAGTTCGAGTTCTAAAGATCATCACAACATCTCGACGAGATAGCCAAAACTGATCTTGTCTTTTGACCAGAGAGGAGCTGTTTTGAAGGATCCTGTAATCTACCAGAGCTTTCTGCTTCTTGCGATGCTCTTCCTTGAACCAATTCCTAATGCTTGTACCTGTAGAGGATTTGCAACCTTGCTCTGATCGAGACCTTAAAAAGGATAAAATGGCATAAGCGCCGGACCGCGTGTATTCCCTTAGCCCAGAACTTTTGTTGATAACACGATAGTCTTTACCTTCCACCAGTTTCCATGCATCATCGGGGATACTGTCAAAGTGAGCTTCAATCTCTCTGAGTTCCTCAAGGCTGATACCCAAGAAGTTGGCGAGCTTGTTTGAGGAAACATAGACTATAGCCATTGCTCAAACTTCTCCGTAAGGCTTTTGTAGAAAAGAGTCAATCGCTGGAAAATTTTGTCATCTCCCGTCGGAGAATCGGGATGGTAAATCTTGCTCAGGCGATAAAAAGCAGCTTTGATGTCTTCATCGGTAGCTCGATCAGGGTCAAGCCCAAAAACCCGCCAAGGCAAGTCGTACTTGAAGATGTTGATCCCATTGATGCAGCCATACCCCTCTTCTCCCTCTTCGTTGGGAAGGATCCCGATGTGCTGACGATAAATGCGCTCCAAATCATCTATGTTGGATAAGTTCAGCTTGCCCATACCACTGGTTGCCAGTCTGAAGCTGGCTGATTTTCTCAGCTCGGCTGCGTTTTTAACGCCAAAGTGGTTGTAAATGGCTTTCTGCAGCTCTTTGACAGACAGCCGGGGCGGTGGCTGTAGCTGCCTGACTACAAACCGGGCAAAATTCTCTAGGAGCTCCTTAGAAATGCCATAAGTATCCGAAAGACGCTGGATTTCTGCGGCAATCGCCACCTGCGGGTGGGGCCCAGCTCCTTCTTTTGAGGTTGTCCTGGTTGTTTTGGTTTTTGTGCTGGTGGCTTTTCTGGGCACGGTTTCTCCTCAAATCACCAATGCCAAGTGCAAACCTGCACAAAACTCACAGGCTGCCTGTGAACTTATCTGCACGATGAAGCAGAGAATTTCAAATTAGTGAAACAATGTTGTCGGTAACCGTAAAACCCTGCATCACATAGGATGCACCCTGGCGATGCCCAGTTGGATAGATTGGTGTGGGGAGCGAATCCGCACGGGGGATCCCCTGGGCAAATTGCGCCCACATCCGGCCGTTAGAGCACCCTTCCTCTGGAGCGCGCTTACTCTAGCTTGTTTTTCGGATACTTGTCAACCCAAGGTCTGGGGCAGCCTTTGTTTTCCTTCAGCTTTTGGGGATCAGCCGCTTGGGACAGGCAGCACGGATGTGGGATTCGCTCAGGTCGGGCATGAGGGCCAGGGCCCGTTGAGCATCGATTTGCGCTTCGCACACCGCCTCCAGCACCTGTTCGGCCAGAAGGGAAAGGGGCATATCGGCGGTTTGCTCAGGATCGGTATCCTCTCTAATTTGTCGAACTCCCACCGGCGGGGGAGGCAACACCAGCGGTGCCGCCTGCGGCGGCAAGGTGGTGGAGGTACCCACCTCCAACTGCGCTTCGGCCAGAGCCACACCGCGCCCTGCCACCCCACCGGGAAAAGGACTCTCCCATCCAATGTCAAACAAGCGCCGACACCCGTGATTCAGACAAAGCTTCCCTCAGCGCCCGCACCTGGGCCACCATGGCCACTTCATCCTGGAGGCGACTGACAGCTCTGCCCACCCCCACTCCTGAAGCACCGGCAGCGATGGCCAAGGGCACCGTCACCGCTGAGAGGCCAGAGGCGCAGATGACCGGCAGCGAGACCACCCGGCTAATCTCATAGGCGGCAGCCAGGGTGGGGGCAGCCTTCTCGATTAGGCCCAGGGATCCGCCGTGACGGGGCTCAGCGCTGGTGCCGCCCTCGGTTTGGATGAGATCGGCCCCCAGATCCTCCAGTTTCTCTGCCAATTCCGCCTGCTGATCCAAAGGCAGCGTATGGGGAACGGTAACCGACAGGAGAGTGCGCGGCAGCAGGGAGCGGGTTTGGCGAGTGAGATCTAGAACTTCCGCAGCGGAGAAGATGCGGCCCGAAGGGTAGAAGCTGTCGTAATTGCCGATCTCGGCCATGTCGGCCCCCGCCTGCACGGCAGCAGCCAATTGCTGCGGGTCCACCGCCGACACGCAGATGGGCAGCTCGATCTGGGCTCGCACCTGCTGTACCAATTCGGGACTGGCGGCGATATCCACCCAAGTGGCTCCTCCCTCCTGGGCGGCGCGGGTGACTTTCAGCACCGACTGCAGGTCGAAGTTTTGCAGGCCGCTGATGATCTTGAGGGCACGGCGCCGGGCAAGGGCGTCGAAAAGGGCAGCTTGAGAGGCTGTGGTCATAGGCTTGTCAGCTTGTGGAAACGGGACACAGGAGGAGTGCAAGCAAATCGGCTGTGGAAACCTTTGCTCAGTCTAGAGGGTTTGCTGCCATCCTACAAGGGATCCATCCCAATCCTTTCGGACTATCGCAAGATCTTTGCAATAAAATAGGGATCCCTTCTTGTGCTCTTGCCATGTACCGCTCTCCTTTCCCCTTCCTGGGCCTGCCTGAGCCGGATCCGGAGATGGCCCAAGCCATTCTGTTGCCCATCCCCTACGAGGCCACCACCTCCTACGGCAAAGGCACCGCCAAAGGCCCCCAAGCACTCCTGGAGGCTTCGGCGTACGTGGAGATCTACGACGAGGTGAGAGACTGCCAGCCGGCTTTCCACCCCAACTTTGCCGCAGAGATCTCCCGCTACTGGACGGCGCCGCCAGTGGAGTTCGAGGGGCTGGACACTCATGAGCTGGCCATGGCCGCAATCCAGCGCCGCGCCGCCGAGTGGGTGAGGCCGGGGCGGTTTTTGCTCTCCATCGGCGGGGAGCACTCCATCACTGGCCCCTTGGTTGCCGCCCACCTGCCCCACTACCCAGAGCTGCACGTGCTGCAGATCGATGCCCACTGCGACCTGAGAGACAGCTACGAGGGATCCCGCTATTCCCACGCTTCCGCCATGGCCCGTGTGGTGGAGCAAGTGGGCGGTCGCCTCACCCAGGTGGGGATCCGCTCCATCTGCGCCGAAGACCGCCAGGCCATTCGCAAGCACCGCTTGCACACCTTCTTCGCCCACAGCCTGCACTACAAGCCCGCCCAGGAGTGGATCCCCGAGGTGATCGCCACGCTGGGATCCCAGGTGTACCTGACGGTGGATGTGGACGGGCTGGATCCTGCTGTTGTGCCGGCCACCGGCACCCCCGAACCGGGTGGACTGGGCTGGTGGGAGACGGTGGAACTGATCCGGGCACTGGGGCAGCAGCGGCAAATCATCGGCGCCGATGTGGTGGAGCTGGCGGTCACCGGGGAACGGGAAACCGATCGCCGCAGCGCCTTCACCGTCGCCAAGCTGGCCTATCAGATCTTGGCTGCGGCCTTGGGTTAAGCTCAAGAAGAGCTTGGCCGAGGATCCTCTGGTTTGGCTGCTTGCTCTGGAGTGGGAGCCAGTTTACAGACTAGGGTCAGGGTTTGCTGCATGGTAGCAGTTTATCTGTTTTGGATTGGAGGGCGGTGCTTCTCCCCACAGATAGATCTGGGGGCTTCCGCGCCGGGTTTTCTTGGTGAAATCGGTCCATCCCCGTCGTCCTGCTTTGGAACTTCCCACTGGGTTCTGGATCCCGTTGGTGGGCGGGGCACTGGTGCTGCTCCTCTTGGCCACCTGGCTGCAGTGCTTGGTGGTGGTGCCTGCCGGCACACGGGCTGTGGTGTTCAACTCTCTGACGGGGCTGAAGCCGCAACCGCTGGGAGAACGTATGCCTTGAAGCGGTAGCAGACAGTCCGCCGGCTCTGGGTTCTGCAAAAATCTATCCCAAAGCATTGCTGCCAATCGGAACGAGAATGGGGATAGAGATCCCCGGCCTGCTGACCTGACGATGCCCCTCGACGAGCAGCTCATCCACAGCCGCATTCAGGCCATCCGATCCCAGATCCCAGACCATGTGGAGATCATGGCAGTGAGCAAAGGCTACAGTGCCGACCACATCCGCGCCGCCTATCGGGCCGGGATCCGCCATTTTGGGGAGAGTCGAGTGCAAGAGGCAGCCGCCAAACAGGCGCAACTGCAGGATCTGACCGATATTGTCTGGCACTTGATCGGGCACCTGCAGACCAACAAAGTCAAACCGGCCCTCAGACAATTTGCCTGGATTGACAGCGTCGATAGCCTGCGCCTGGCCAAGCTGATCAACCAAAAAGCCTGGGAGCTGCACCTCACCCCCAAGCTCTGTCTGCAGGTGAAATTGGCCCCGGATCCCCATAAATTTGGCTGGCTCATCCCCGATCTGTTGCAAAGCCTGCCGCAACTGAATCAACTGCTGCAGGTGCAAATTGTGGGCCTGATGACCATTTTGCCTTTGGGCTTGAGCTCAGAGGCAGCCCTGGAGCTGTTTCGCAAGCTGGCCGAGCTGGCCGATCACATCCAGCGCAGCGGCTACGAGCATCTGCAGTTGCACACCCTCTCCATGGGCATGTCCGACGATTACCCCCTGGCGGTGGCAGCAGGCTCTAACTTGATCCGGCTGGGGCGCGCTTTGTTTGCCGATGCCGAACGGAAATAGATAGATGGAGTCTCTATGAAGCCGTTAAATTGTGATTAAATTTTGTGTAAAGCCGTCCAACTCCGGAGCTGCCCTGCAAGGCACGCTCAGGGCTGGAGTTCGGCCTGGATCGGGCAAAAACAGGGGAATCCTGCCTAAAATTTCCCTCGCAGGGCAAATTTTAGGTAAGTTTGTAATCATTGGCGTCACCTCTGTTAACACGTGTTCAAGCCGGACGAGGAGCAGAGTTGACTCTGGCCAGAGCAATGGCCGGACAAGTGGGATGACATCTTTACTTCTTCTGGGTAAACTCGACTCGTCGAGTCCATGGGTTTTGTTAACCTGCGTTGGCAGCTTCTTGAGCAAACCCTGTCTCGGCCTTTTGAAAAACTTTAACTAAAAATATGAGGCTGGAGATGCCCTTTGGCTGGAGTGGGCTACTCAAGATCCCATCAGGAGCCTGAATCCTGCGCTTGCCGCAAACCATGACCTGTAGTGAGGATGTGGACGATGAACGTCAATGGAATCTGGAGCAGGGTAAGAGATTTTGTGGGCCTAAATGATCCCGTGGACAGCCTGGAGGAGTACCCTGAGATGGAAGGGCAGGAGGATTACCAACTGCTCTACGAGGGACGCCGTTCTCAACCGGCTCCCGAAGAGCAGGAAGCCAGTGCCCTTCCACGCGGACGCCGACAGCGGGGAGTGGAAGCCGGGGAAGGGTCTGTCGGTCGAGAAGAGGCGCGGGGCCATCGGCGCAGTCAACATCGGGATCGCCTAGGGGGGGGCAGTATGGGGAGCAACGTGATTGGATTACCGGGCGTCAACCCACCCACTAGCGAAGTGGTGGTGCTGGAGCCGCGCAGCTTTGACGAGATGGCACAAGTCATCCAGTACCTGCGGGAGCGCAAGACGGTGATCATGAACTTGACCCTGATGGATCCCGCCGAGGCGCAGCGATCTGTGGATTTTGTTGCCGGCGGCACCTACGCCATCGATGGCCACCAAGAGCGCATTGGCGAAAACATTTTTTTGTTCACCCCCAGCACGGTGACGGTCTCTACTCCAAGCAGCCAAGGGATGCCGCCGCTGCAGCGCCCTCTGCAAAGCCCCACCCCTCTCTGGCCCAGCGGCTATGAACATTTGCAGGCGGTGGGGCAGCACTAGCCGGCATGGAGCGACCGCTGCTGAGTGTAATCGGGGGTGGAGCCATGGGATCCGCCCTGCTGCGGCGTTGGGTGGCCGCGGGAGTTTATCCTGCAGCTCAGGTGGCTTTGCGGGAGCCCGACCCGGACAAGGCCAATACCCTACAGCAGGAGCTGGGCATTCGGCTGTTGGCGGATCTTGCCCAAGCAGGAGAGTCTGAGATTTTATTTTTGGCCGTCAAGCCCCAGGTTTTCCCGCAGGTGGTGGCAGAGATGGGCCAGCCGTCCGCCACGCAGTTGGTGATCTCGATTATGGCCGGGATCCCATTGCAGCAGTTGCAGCAGGCTTTTCCCCAGCAAAAGGTGGTGCGCACCATGCCCAACACGCCGGCGCTGGTGGGGGCGGGCATAACGGCCATCAGCTACGGGCCGGGGGTGACGCCCGCCCAGGTAGAGCAGGTGGAGAAGCTATTTCGCGCCGTGGGCCAGGTGGTGACGGTGCCGGAGAGCCAGATGGACGCGGTGACGGCCCTTTCGGGGTCGGGGCCAGGGTATTTGGCGGTGATCCTGGAGGCGCTGATCGACGGCGGGGTAGGGGTGGGGTTGCCGCGCTCCATCGCCACTCAGTTGGCGGTGCAGACCTTGGCGGGCACTGCCGCCCTTATGCAGCAAGAGAACCTTCACCCCGCCCTCCTCAAGGATCAGGTTACCAGCCCAGGGGGAACGACCATTGCCGGGATCCAAGCCCTAGAACAGGCGGGGGTGCGGGGGGCCTTGATGCGGGCGGTGCAGGCAGCCTACGAGCGCTCCCGTCAGCTACAGGGATCCTAGCGCCTGCCACAGCGGGCGGGCGATCCAGTTCCATCCCACCTTGAGCTGGTGCTCCAGGGTAGGGAGGCGCACCAGGTAGGCAGCTCGTCGGGCCAAATAGCCCAAGGGGCCGCTTAGGGTGAGGCCAGCGAGGGTGGAGACTACCGCCGCATCCACTCCCAAGCTCAGCATCTCCCCCAGAGAGAAGTAACGGAACGGCAGCAGGGGCCGCTCCTGCGTGAGCAGAGCCCACAGGTTCCAAGCACAATAGCCGGCCTGCTGAAAAGCCGCTTGGGCAGTGGCGGGCACCGGCTGGCCACTGGCATCCAGCACCGCCGCCGCATCTCCCAACGCGAAGATCTCTGGGAAGGTGGGAGTTTGCAGGGTGGGCAAAACCTGCAGCCGTCCCCGCTCAGTTTTGGGCAGATCCAAGTTGGCAATCACCGCTGCCGGTCGGGTTCCGACGGTCCACAGCACGCCATCCACAAGATCCGTGGCCATCTCTTGGGCCGCCAGCCGCTGCAGTTGCAGGCGGAAGGGAGGGGCGCCGTTCTCGCCCAGGGCCTCGATGCCCAAGACCTTGGTTTGCAACTCCACCTGCACCCGCCGTTGGGCCAGCGCCGCCTGGGCCGCCTCCCGGCTGGAGGGGGCAAACCCCGACAAAATCTGGGATCCCAGCTCAATAAGACGGATCCGGCCGCGCGATCCCAGCCGGTCAGCCAATTTGCAGGCTAGCTCTACGCCGCTGGCCCCCGCCCCCACAATAGCCAGGTGGATCGCCTGAGCCGGATCCCGGGCTTCTAGAGTTTGCAGGTGGGCCCGCAGCCGCTGGGCATCGGCCAGGGTGCGGAAGGGAAAGGCCAACTCTGTTGCTCCTGGCACGCCCTGCAGGGGAGTTTCCCCTCCCAGGGCCAGCACCAAGGCGTCGTACTCCAAGGTCTGCCCTTCTGCTAAAAAGACGCGGTGGTCTTGGAGGTCAACCGACTGCACCGCGCCGCGGCGAAACTCTACCCCCTCCGGCAGCAGATCCTGAAAACGGGGGGCCACCTCCCACTCTTCCATCTCACCAGTGAGCAGCTCGTAGAGCAAAGGAGCAAAGACAAAGCGCTCCTGACGATCTACCAGGGTAATCTGGGGCGGCTCCGGCCAAGGTCGGCAGATAAGCTCCAGGGCTGTGTACAGCCCGCCAAAGCCGCCCCCAAGGATGCAAATACGACGCATGTTCAGAAAGCTGAAGGTAACATTAGCTTAACAAGCTGCCCATCTCCTCCTAGAGCTTGCTGGCCAGGGGAGCAGCCTCCTTGGCGCGAAGGGGCAGAAGGCCATCCAAAACGTTAAGGATCCCCCAGACAAGACTAACGCTGGCCACCCAAAACAACCACAGCCCGCCTGCCCACGCTGGCGGCAGATCCAGAGCCACTCCCCCAATGAGCGGCCCAAGGGCAAAGCCTGCTGCCCAACAGAGGGAGTTGACCGACAGATACACCCCCCGCAGATGATCCGGGGCCAAATCTGCCACCAGCGCCGAAGCGGAGGGATTGTAGCTCACCAAGGCCAACGAGAGCACTGCCAAGGCCAAGGCCGCCATCCCTATAGCCGGCATCGCTCCCAACTGGGCCGCCAGGCCGCTGAGCCAAACCAAACCAAATCCCAGCCCCCACATCAGTGCGGATCCCCGGAGGGCGCGGACACGCGTCCAGCGATTGAGCCAACGAGCTGCCGGCATCTGCAGCAGGGCAACGAGGGCGCCGTGCAGAGCAAACAACGTGCCAATCTGTACCTCAGGCATCCCAGCCCCCTTGCGCAAGTAAAGGGGCAAGCTGCTGCTGAGTTGGGCAATGTAGGTGGTGAAGAAAATGTTGGCCGCGGCAAACACCAATAGGGGGCGATCCCTCAGGGCGGCTTTCCAGCCTGCGAACTCTGCCGCCGACGGAGCTACCCGAGTTTCCCGAATGCAAAGCCAGAGCAGGGCTAAAAAAATCAAGTACGTGAGGCCGTCGATAATAAACAAGAGGCGGTAGTTCTTCGTCAGAGCCACCAGGGCGCTGGCCATGGCCACGCCGAGGCTCAGGCCCAAGTTATCCCCCAGGCGGTTTAGGGCATAGGCTTCGTTGCGCTGCTCGCGCGGGGTTAGATCCGCTACTATTGCTTCCGCCGGCGGCCAATAGAGGCCCTGCCCAAACCCCGCCACCAGGTTGGCCAAGGCAAAGCTCCAGAAGCCACGGGAAAGGGCAAAGCCGAAGGATCCCAGCGCGGAAATGGCCAGCGAGAGGATCAAGGTGGAGCGGCGGCCCCAAGCTCCGTCTGCCATCGAACCTCCGAGGATGCGGCCAAATACGCCAGTAAAAGCCATCAAGCCCAGGCCCAAACCCACCTGGGTAGCTGTCAGCCCCACCTGATTGACGAAAAAGAGGCTGGCGTAGAACAGGGTAAAGCCGGTTCCGGTTTGGGAGAGCAGCCGACCGATAAAGATTAGCCAAACCTGAAAACTTAGCTTTGGCCACCAGGACGGGATCCGCATAGGGGATGCAACGGGAGATAGGTTAGCTAGCTTACGGGATCCCGGTCGCTGACGCCAGATCCACTTCAGCGGGCGGAAAACTGAGGGGGAGCCAGCGGCTCACCCTCCAAAGATCCGGCGGAAACTGCAATTAACTCCCCAAGTTGAGGTATTCGCTCAACAGCCGCGCCAGCCGGTACACTCGGTAGTCGAGCTGGGCCAAGCTATTTTCCATTGCCTTCATCACCCTTGCACACACCTTTTCCTACGCTTTCCTGCAGCCCTTCCTTGAGCCAACCCCGGCTGTTTCCTTGAGCTAGGAAGCGCAAAGGCAAAGGGGCCAGCCAGCAGGGCTGCTAGCCCCGATTATAGACAAAATTTGACAAAGCTTAAACAAGTATTAAGGAGAAAGTGCCCCTGTCCCGCGCCCCCAGGGATCCCTGGGGCCGCCAGGTTCAGATGGCTGCTAGCTGACGGTCACCGGCGACTCGGCTGCCGCAGCGCGCTCTTCCTCTTCTTCCGGTGGAACAGCCACAAACTCGATGTGGTTGAGCAGCGTCGTCACGAAGGCAAAGAGCAGAAAAGGCAGGGAGATGACCAAGATCAGCGCGATGGTGAGAAAGGCGTAGAGGGGGCTATTCATCAAAGAGAGGGCGGCGCCCAGGCCAGCAAAAATCACGATTAGCCAAACAATGATCTGGCCGTAGATATCCCCAAAGGAGAGGGTACAGATAAAGCGGTAGCGGGTGTGGGTGTTCATGGCAATTTCTCGGGATAGCCTGGTTGACTCGATCCTGACTAGGAACCAAGCCTTAGCCTCACGGGTGGATATGAGTATCTTGAGATTTTAGACGAGAGAAGGGGAGATGCCTCTCTTTCCTAAGAAATGTCTCAAGAATCGGCTGAGCAAGCCGGATCCTTCGTCTCTCCGAAGACAGGATGCTATCGTCGAGATCGCAGACTCTTTCTGGTAGGCAGCAGCCATGTGTATTTGTATTCACTGCTACTACGTGGATCGCTGCACCACCTATCACGCCGTGGAAGCGCAGCACCAACAGCCCCACCTCACCCTGACGCCAGATTTTGAGCCGCAAGGACCCCAGATCAACGTCAACATCCGCAACGGCGGCACCGAGATGGAGTGGGATGTGGTGGCCTGCCAGAGCTTTCGCGAGGAGCGGAACAAGTGGGCTCGGCTTCGCCCCCAGGAGGTCGTTCCCACTTAAAATCCTAGGAGTGGCCTAGATCGCCGAAAAAGGGTTCTCCGCGCCTGCGGGGCTTGAGCCTTGGGTCTGCCCTTAGCAGGGGGAGGTTGTTCTGTCCGTTTCAAGAGATGGAAAGACGATGATGCTGACCGCAAGCCCGACAGCGCCGCCAACAGATGCCCGTCAACGAGTAAGCCAGTTTATGCGGCACCTCCAGGACGAGATCTGCGCTCGCCTAGAAGCACTGGACGGCAAAGCCAAGTTTCGGGAAGACAGTTGGGAGCGTCCCGGAGGAGGGGGTGGACGCTCGCGGGTTATCCAGCAGGGAGGGGTGTTCGAGCAAGGAGGGGTCAATTTTTCCGAGGTGTTTGGATCCCAGCTGCCCCCTTCGATTTGCAAACAGCGCCCAGAGGCAGCAGGGCATCCTTTCTACGCCACCGGCACCTCGATGGTGTTGCACCCCCGCAACCCCTACGTGCCGACGGTTCACCTCAACTACCGCTATTTTGAGGCGGGGCCGGTTTGGTGGTTTGGCGGCGGCATGGATCTCACCCCCTACTACCTGTTTGAGGAGGATGCGGCCCATTTTCACCGCACTGCCAAGGCGGCCTGCGACCGCCTGGATCCGGCCTACTACCCGGCTTTCAAGATCTGGTGCGACCGCTACTTCTTCTTGCCCCATCGGGGCGAGGCCCGCGGCGTGGGCGGCATTTTCTTTGACTATCAAGACGACCGGCCTGGGCTGCTCTACCGTCCTGAGGGCGAGGCAGAAGCGGATCCCGAGCAGCTCGCCGCTGAGCCGCCGCCCCTCCAGGTGCGGGTGGGATCCCGCAGTTGGGAACACCTCTTTGAGCTGGTGCAAGCCTGTGCCGAGGCGTTCTTGCCCGCCTATGTGCCGATTGTAGAGCGGCGGCAGGGGATGGAATGGGGGGAGCGGGAACGCCAGTTCCAGCTCTACCGGCGCGGCCGCTATGTGGAGTTCAACCTAGTCTACGACCGGGGCACGGTCTTTGGTCTCCAGACCCAAGGCCGTACCGAGTCGATCCTGATGTCGCTGCCGCCCTTGGTGCGCTGGGAATACGGCTACGAGCCACCGCCCGATAGCTGGGAAGCTAAGCTCTACGAAGTGCTGCGCCAGCCTCGGGATTGGGTCTAGGCGGCATTGGTCTCGATTTCTGAGGATTGCAGTGTCTTCCCCGCTGCCCCTTGCCTACCGCTTTCAACCCCCCCGCCACGCCGGGCCCGGCAAGGCGCCGGTGTTGGTGATGCTGCACGGGATCGGCAGTCATGAGGGGGATCTCCTCCAGTTGGCCCCTTACTTGGATCCCCGCTTGGCGGTGATTAGCCTAAGGGCGCCGCTTCCCTGGGGGGCAGGTGGCTTTGCCTGGTTTGAAATGGCCTGGACGCCGGAAGGGCTGGTGGGGGATCCCGAGCAAGCCCGCCGCAGCCGGGAGCTTTTAAGCTGCTTTCTGGATCAGGCTTTGTCCCAGGGAATGGCCGACATTTCCTTGGATCCGGCCCAGGTCTATTTGCTGGGGTTTAGCCAAGGGGCAATCATGAGCTTATATCTGGCTCTAACCCAGCCTGAGAAGCTAGCCGGCGTGGTGGCAATAAGCGGTCGTCTTTCGCCAGAGATCCTGGCCGAGGCGGTAGAGCCAGCCTGGATGCAGCATCTGAAGATCCTGGTGGTTCACGGCACTGCCGATACCGTTTTACCGGTGGCCTTTGGCCGCCAGATCCGCGACTACTTTGCCTTGCTGCCCCTGAGCTTTACTTATCGCGAGTACGCAATGGGCCACGAGGTTTCCCCAGAAAGTTTGCGGGATATCCAAGGGTGGTTGCAAAGTCAGTTGGACAAAAGCTGTGGCCCTCCTTGGAGTTGAACCCTGGGCAAGGGCTGGGAGCCGTTGGGATCCCCTACAATAGCGGCAAAGTTTTTGCCCCCTGAGGGTCTCAGTGAACGGCGGCCAGCCTCCCTACGACATTCTCATCCTCTCCAACGGCCCCGGCGAGCTGCTCACCTGGGTGCGGCCAGTTGTCCTCGAGTTGCGCCAGCAACTGCCCCAGGCCCGTCTTTCCCTGGTCCTCTCTCCTTGTCCGCACGCTTCTGGGCAAGAGATGAAGATAGCGGAGGAATTTATCCAGGTCGATCGGGTTCAGGATCCCGATTTTTTTCTAGCTTTTTTGCTCACTGGCCAAACCGAAGAAGCTTGGGACTGGGCCAAACGGGGGGTGGTGCTGTTTCTGGGGGGGGATCAGTTTTTTGCTGTCTGGATTGCCCGTCGTCTCGGCTACCGCGTGGTGGTGTATGCCGAGCATCGGCCCCGCTGGCGACCCTGGGTAGACGTTTTTGCGGTGCGGACGGAGGAGATCAAACGTCGCTACGACGGGGGACGCCTCCTGGGCCACCGCTGGGCTGCCAAGATGCACGTGGTCGGGGATCTGATGGCCGATGGCGTGGCCAGTGCTGTCTACTTGCCGGGGATACCTCTTCCCGGCTGGCTCAGCAGCCGCTCCCTTCCCCCGCCGACTCCTAGCGCTGCTCCCAAATCGACGGCAGGCTTTTCCACCCTCCTCCAGCCCCTCCCCGATCCCATCGAGGAGCTGGGATCGCTGCGAACGGCACCGGAAAAGGTGGAACCCACCTCTGCCGACGAAGCCTTGCTGCCGCGCGGCTGGCAACGTCTTGGCGATAGCATCCGCACCCACTACCAGGTGGGGCTGCTCCCCGGCTCCAAGCCGGCCAAGCTCTCCTTGGGGGTGCCGCTGGTGCTGGCGGTGGCCGATGAATTGCGCCAGCTGTTGCCCAACGTCCGCTTTGTGATCCCGGTGGCTCCTGGACAGACCCCACAATCCCTGGCGGCCTATGCCCATCCCCGGCTTAACCCCGATATGGCCATCATCTACGGCACCTCCGCCACCCTGGAGCAAACCAATCTCGGATCCCACTTCGTCACCCCCTTTGGCACCACGGTACAACTGTGGACTCGTTTCCCCGCCTATTCTGTGCTAGCCAATTGCGACCTCTGCCTGACTACGGTTGGAGCCAACACCGCTGAGCTGGCCTACCTGGGGGTGCCCATGGTGGTGGCGATCCCCACCAACAAGCTGGAGGCGATGCGCGCCTGGGACGGGATCCCTGGCCTGTTGGCCCGCTTGCCTGGCCTGGGCACTTGGATAGCCCGCCTCATCAACAGAATTGCCCTGCAGTGGCTGGGTTACCTGGCTTGGCCAAACATCTGGGCAGGACGGGAGGTGGTGCCGGAGCTGCGAGGCCATTTGCGCCCGATCCAGGTAGCCGAACAGATGCGAGCCCTGTTGGTTAATCCCGAGCGGCGTCAGCAGATGCAGAGGGAATTGCAACGTCTAGGGGGCAGTCCGGGTGCGGCCCAGGCCATCGTACAACTCGTGGCCCAGCAGTTGAGCAAAAGCTAAAGGAGACGGCCAAGGCGCTCCCGCAACTCGGCGGCAGCCTGCTCCAGGTGGTCGGGGGTATAGCCGGTGGTCTCCACCCGAACCGCAAGATGGGTGTCCTGGCTCTCGTGGAGATGAACCCACAAAATGTGGCGACCATCTTCGGTTCTGCGGTTGGCGGCTTTGACGCCGTTTTTGGGGGCAGCGTAGGCGTTTGAGTCGTAGCGAACCAGATCTACCCAGGGAAGGTCGCGCAGGAGCTTTTCCACCTTGACCCAACTGCGAGGACGGTGATGGCTGCTGTCGCTCCGCAATTGGATGACCTGGGAGCGATCTCGACCGGAATCGGGGAGAGCCGCCCGCGGGATCCGCGGCTGGACTTGCGGCTGTAAGTAAGGTAAATACACCAGAGATTTATATTGCTCGTGGATGTAGCAGACCGGGATCCCCAATTGACTGCCCACCACGGCCATGATCATGGCCTGGGCTTTGAAGCCCCCGGTGGCGGCGAAGGTGACGATCCCTTTAGCGCTTTCCGCCAACTGGCGCAACAGCTCGGCCATCCGCTCCAGGGAGGATCCCTCTAGCTCGTAGTTAACGCCGGGGAGGGGCACCAGCGAAACCTGTTGTTGGCCCAGCGCTTCTTCAAAAAAGAGCTGCAAAATCTGGGCACACTCCAGTCCTTCAGAGGTTTCGGAGTAAAGCAAAATCAAGGCATCCTGGGGAGTGGGATCCAGCCGGTAGTAGGTATTGGTTTCGGCGCTGATTAGTTCCAAATCTGTCTTTTTCATCCAGGCCAAGGCCCGTTCCGGATCCCCGATGGTTTTTTGTCCCAGCCAGGGGCGCTGCGGCTCTAGGTTCTTGTCGGGATTGGTGAGCAAGGAGGTGCCCACAGTCATGATGATGGTCTGCATGATAGGCGGTTAACTCAAATTTTTCGAGGGCTCTGTTCCGCTTTGCGCCCAGAGCAGCTTGGCCTTGCGGATTCTGCCATCTTCCTTTAGATCCAGAACTTCCACCTGCACCTCTTGCCCCACCGAGAGAGATCCCGCCCGTTTGGGCTCCTTCTGGGTGAGCTTGGTGTCTGTGTCCAGAATCTGGAAGGTGACTTCGTTGCCCTTGATGTTGGTGATGGTGGCCTTCAGCTTTTGCCCGGTCTGGAAGCAGGCTTTGCGGGCCTGATGCTGGGCCTGGTCTTGTTGGTGTTGATGGTTTTGTTGTTGTCTGTCGTCCTGGGGTTTGTTTCCCGCCCCTTGGGGAACGGAGTCCTTGCGACCGGAGTTGTCGTTGGGTTGGGATCCCTGAGGCGGCGGAATCTCGCCAATGGGCATTCCCCCATCTTTGTAGTAGCAGGCCAGCCGGGCTGCCCAGCCCAGGATCTGCAGCATCTCTGCCGGCCTGTCCTGCAGAGGTTGCAAGTACCTTTTGCAGGTTTCGTCAATAAGCTGATAGTATCTTCTGGTTTGTTGGGTACGGCATAGGCCAGTTTCCCGCACCAGCTCGCCGGTGAATCGGAAAAAGCGGGATCCCGCGTCGGGGTGGTGGGCGACCGAGCGCAGATAGGCGATGCACTTGCTCAACTCGTCGACATCCACCCTTTCTTTGGCCAAGGTCATGGCGATGCCGTGGGCGAGATCCCAAGATTGGGGGCTGAGATCGACAGAGTCTGACAGCATAGGGGAACCCTCAATACACGCCGGGGGGCGGCTCGCGCAGAGCAGTGGGACTTAGGATGGCGGCCAATCGCTTGAGCTGTTCGGGCAAGATGTAGCCCTGGGCAGCTTGGATCTGCTTTTGCACAAAGGCTTTGAGGGCTTCTCCTTCTAGGGTATCGGCTTGTGGGGGATCGTAGCGGCTGTAGCGATCTTTTAGGTTGCCGGGCCGCTCGATCTTGTCGAGGGTGACCTGCAGGGATCCCAGGCCCACGGGCTTACCGCCCCCCACCTTCAGCAGCATGGGATGGTTGGGATCCTGCCCCAAAACCGTGAGCAAGGTGCCCAGCTCGGCAGGGGTGAGGTTTTTGAAGTGGATTTGGGTTTTGAAAACCGTGTTTTGCATCGCTTGCTGGGTGGGTGTTCCCCTTGAACTGCCCTGCAAAGCTTTTTTGTGGGTGTAGTAGAACTTGCGTCCAATGACTTTGCCGTTTTCCTTTTTAAAGTAAGCTTTGCACTGATCCGGGCGAGGACGGTACAGCGGGGGCAGGGATCCGACACCCGATCCGGTGCCGGTGGCAATGGCATCCCTGAACTCCACCAATCCCTGCCAGTTCAGGGCACCGAAAACGCGGCTGGCCGGACAAAGCTGCTCCTTGTTGCGGCAGGGGTGCCGCTCTGGGGGGATCCGATTTCGGTACTGGCTCATCATCACCGCCAGGGTGCTGTTGGTGATCGCCTCATACATGGCCCGGATGGCCCCCTTGAGGGAGCTGCCCTGGATTTTAAGCCTTCCGTTGGGAGTGGTGGTCATGGTTTTGAGCACCGGGATCCTTTTCACCCCGACATCGCTGCCCAAGGCCAAGTGGCCGGTGGAGATGTGGACGGCAGTCTGCACCGTCAGGGTGAGAAAGAGGGTGCCGTGCAGCTTATCGGCGTGGAACTTGGCGTGGCCGGCGGGCCGCTCCAGCTTGGGGGGCTGGGTGGGAAACGGGATCAGCTCATAGGGTTTGGGAGACACGGTTGGGTTACCTCCACCTCGACTGCTGTCGCCGGCATGAGGATCTTGTAGAGGCAGCCTGGTTGGGCAGTGGGCGAGGGCCTTGGGGGGTCATGGTCACCTCGGGATCAGGGCAATAAAGTGAACACGGGCAGTTCGCTCATCTCGGAAGTAGCGCTGGCCTACCCTGAGATCTTTGGGATGGCTGAGGAGCTTGGGAAAGCGGGTTTCTCGATTTTGGGATCCGTACAGGTCGGCTGCGTGATCCTCCCACCGCCACTCTCCCGGCAAAGGGATAAAGGAGTCCGGGGGAGCTTGGATCCCCAGATACAGCAGATCCCAGCCGTGGGGGGTGCTTTTCCAGCGCAGTTCCCCTTGTTGGGAGAAAACTTGCCCCTCTGGACAGACGGGATCCGCCGGGATCCCCACCTGAATGCCGCTGACTCGATGGGGCCAGCGCAGAAAGGAGTAGGTTTTTTCAGAAGTGGAAAAACAGGCCGAGAGCACTTGGGAAAGCGAGGGCTCCCCCCCGTCTCGAATCCTGAGCGAGGCGACGTAGGCTGGTTTCATACGGCTTTGGCCTCCGCTTGCAGAAGTTTGGCCCAACTTTTAACGGCGGCGGCCAGCAGGTGCTCCACCTTGGCCTCAGACCTTTGCTCCCAGGTCAGCCGCGCCCCAAAGCCCAAGGGCATCGGCTCCGCCCCCACCGGCACTAACTGGCGATCGGGTTTGGCAAAGCCGTATTTGCCCGCCTCTTCTGGACTGAGAAACTCGCTCGCCCCCAGCAGGGATCCCCTTGGCCAGGCAAGCTGGGATCCCAGCAGCCGTAGCTCCTGGCTCCCCTCCTCCACCAGGCAGCCCGGGTAGTCCACCGTCGCCCACTCGTACTCCACCCGAACGCGGCCCATGCCGCGGGATTTGGCAAAGCCAATACCAAACCATCCTTCGTCCAGATCCCGCAGCACCAGCCCCAGCAGGCCCAGTTGGGCCAGGGTAAAGTTTTTCAGGTGGATCTTGGTTTGAAAGGATCCCTCGACACAGACTTGGTAGCTAAACGGCCCCACCGCCACCGACCCGAAGACGCGATCGATGGCCACCCCGTTGCGTTCTTCCAGGCGCAGAGGTGTCCCCGGCTTGGGATAGGCATCCTCGATGCGCAGCCGGCTGGCGATGGCCGTGTTGCCGAACATCTGATCCGTAAAAGAAGAGAGGGCGTAAACCCGGTGGGACTCTGCAATTTTTTCCAGCCACTGGTTGGCCTTTTGGTCGAGGGGATCGCTGGCCCAGAGTTGCAACTTGTTCCCCTCAGGCCGTCTGTCGCCGCCCACCGTTCGGACGATGCGCTCCGCGTGGGCGCGAATGGCCCCTTTGAGGGAGCTGCCGGGAAAATAGACTGTCCGCCCGCCGCCGCGATAGGTTTCCACAAACTCCATGTCGGGCTTTGTCGGATCTGCCCCTTGTTTGCCAGCTTTGATGAGCACAGGGCCATCTGGCTTGAGGGTGAGGCAGAGGGTGCAGTGGTTAACGTAGCGCTTGTGCATGGCCTGGGATCCTTCACTGAAGAGGAACAAGAGGGTTTTCGCCCAACCCTTGCGCTAGCTGCGGGGGCCGACGGGAGCGACAGCGGTTAGTTTGGCAACCAGGGCTTCCACCCAGTCTTGGCGCAAGGCGGCAGCCTCTTCCGGGCTAAGGGGTTGCCGGGATCCGGCCACCAGCTCTTGCAGATAGGTCAGCAGCCGCCGCGGATCCCCTTCTGAGTCAAACCAATAGACCGCCCCGATCTCCAGGCGGACGACCCCCAAGCCGCGGGAGCGCCCCCCTCCCAAGGGGATCTGCTCCGTTTCCAATTGGTGCAAGCCGATGGCCAGCAGGCCCAGCTCCCATGCTTCGGCATTTTCGACAACGGCGTGGAACTGAAAGGGGGTGTTGGCCGGCACCACTTGAAAGTCGTAGAGCTTGCCCTCTGCCGCCGTCTCCGTATCCCGATCGATGGCCACACCATCCCGCTCTTGGTATTGGCCAAACCAGGCTTCCCGCACCACGGGCAAATCGCGAATCTGCACCTTGCCCGCCAGCCAAGGGGATCCAAACACCTGCGAGACCCAGTCGGTGGCCTCGATCAGCTTTTGCGTCAGGGTTGCGTCGTCGTCTTTGTAGGTGTTCTTAATTTGGTTGACCACCCGGACTTGCTCGCTGCCGGTCAACTCGCTGGGATCCCTGGCCAGCGCCGGATCGATGCCGCGCAAAAAACTCTCCAGGCGGGAGCGCAGCGCCCCCTTGAGGCTGGAACCAGGGATGAGCGGGCGGCCCAGCGCGTCCTTGAGAACCGGCAAATCGGAGCCGATGGGCTCGGTGGAGCGGCCCACCCCGATGTGCAGGGCGGTCACGGTGGTGAGCGTGCCGGTGATCTCCAAGCGGTTTTTGAAAACGTCGAACATCGTTCCCTCAAATCAGGTTAAGGTTGAAGTTAACGCTCCACAGATATCCTCCATCCACTACGGCTTCGGCAAACAGGATGGGGATGATTTTCAACTGGCTGAGCCGGAAGGTCGAGACGACACCCTCAAGGGCACAACTGGTCATGCTTTAAGATCCTCCCCCTTCTCGCTTGTACTTGAGATAGCGCGCCCCATAGCCCAGGTAACGCCGGATCAAGTCAATTTTGATCTCGTTGACTTTGGGGGATCTTTCTTCAACGCCGGCCTTTTGGGCAATGGCGAGGGCCTTTTGATGGATCCAGTTGTCGATGTCTTGGATGATGGCTTCTGCCAAGGAGTTCTTGCCCCGACCCCACTTTTCATCTCGCCCCATCTGGTAGCGCAAGAAGTTCTTGATTACCTCTGAGCTTTCGGTGGAAGCTGCCACATGCAACAAGTTGCGGTACTGGGCCTCTTCCAATTTGCTCAGACCTTTAAAGTTATCCAAGGCGGTTTGGATTCTGGCAACCAGCTCATCTTCGGCCAGCCGAATGTGCCGCTGGATCTCAAGTTCCTGTTTTTGCTCCAGTTTGCTCTCGCTGGTGGCGAAGGTCATAGCGGGTTCTCCCAGAAATGATGATGGAACAGACTACAGACCTCAATTTGGCCAAATCCCTCCGCGGTTCGCTCGCCGATGCCCCAGTATTCCATCTCCGCCAAAATCGGGATCCAGCGCTCCATTTGCGTGGTGCTCAGCAGGAAGACGCTGCCCTGGGTTGTAACCAGCTCTACATCTTTAAAAAGCCCCCAGGCGGCGTTCCAGCCGGAAACATAGGCGTAGCTGCTACAGGCCAGCTCCAAGACCAGGGATCCGTCCTCGCAGTTGGCCTCCTCCTGGAGCATCGGCGGCGTGAGCACCGTGGTGCGTTGCCAGCACTCCTTGAGGATGGCCCCCGACTGCAGCCCGATGGAGAAGTACTGCCGCTCCGGCGGCAAGGGCTGCCAGGGATCCCCAAACACCTGCCATTGTTGCCAGCGCTGCCGCAGCTTTTGGTTAAAGGCTGCCACCCGCTCAGCCAGGGAGGGCTTCGGGGCCCTCAGGTGTCGAGCGGCAAGGCTGACCCGGCCCAGCCCCCGCGACACCCCCCCTCCCAAGGACAAGCGGCGGGCGTGGGTGTTGAGGTAGCCGGCGAGGGCTGCCGCCAGCTCGCGATCCTGCAGATAGATGTGGCCGCTGAAGAGGGAAGGCTGCAAGCTCCCATCTCGCCCGGCCCGGCCCTCGTTGATCACCTCCAGGCTGTAGAGGATCTGGTCGGCGGCGGTGGCGCGGCGGCGGTTGATCCCCACCCGCGTGAGCAGGCGCTTGGACACGGTCACCCTTCGGTAGCGGGATCCCTCCTCCTGGCTGTAAAAGCCGCCGAAGGGCTCCACCCTGCCCCCGGAGCCATCCGGCTCTGCCGGATCAAAGGGGATCCCCAGCCGCTGCGAGCAGAAGCGATCCAGCAGTGTGTCGAACACCCCCGTTTTGCCCGCCTCTGAGCGGAAGCCGGGGTTGTTTTTGGAGCTAAAGGCCGTGGCCGGCAAAACCCGGCTGCCGGATCCCGGATAAGCATGGGTAAACACCGCCGCACGGGCCTCCGTGAACAGGGCGGCCAGATCTCCTGTCAGGGCCTCGCCGGGGCGGTGCCGGCTTTGGCGGAGCAGGAGGTCGGCCAAGGCCCCCCGGATCACGCTGCCGGGAATGAAGTCCTGGGCCTCGCTGATGGAGCCGCCCGGCTTTTGCCGACCGATGGCCAGGGGAGACTCGGCAGTGAGCGTGAGTTCAATGGCCTCCATCAGCTCCCTCCTCCGGCCAAAAAGGCCCAATCTGCGTCATTCGGCTGCAGGGCAGCTAGAGACTGGGGATCCCAGTGCAACCAACCCAAGCCTGCAGATTTGCTGCCTCCCAGCGCCCCAATGTGGTGCAGGGCCACCCGCAGCAGGGCCTTGCCCCAGGGAGGGCAGTCGGGCAAAAGCTGCAGGGATCCGGAGAAGATCAGCTCGGCTGCCGGCGAGGTCTCGATGAGGTAGAGCCGCTGATCCTCGGCGGTGCGGCGGCGGCGGTTGAGGGTGACTCCTGGGCGGAGGGTCGCTTCCAGCGCTGCCGGCGGCACCTCACAGACGAGATCCGCCACCCACAGGCGGGAAGGCAGGGCCGGATTGCCGAAGATCTGGCAGACCAGGCAATGGGATCCGGCGTAGCCCTCGACCTGGTATTCGGGGCGGTCGAAGTGGCCGTCGATCCCCTCCCGCTTGGGACACATGCGCTCCGGGTCGGGGGAGCGGCAAATGGCCCAGCCGAGGCCGCGGGCCAGCTTTTCGCACTCGTGGCGCAGCCTTCCCTTCAACTGGGAGCCGGGGATGAGCAGCCTGCCGTAGGCATCCTTGAGCAGGGGCTTGTCCGCCAGGGAGCCGCTGGAGCCGCCGGATCCCACCGCCAGAGCCGAGGCGAGGGTGGCCTTCAAAGGGATAGAGGTGCTCGTTTGGGGCAACTCTGCCAGCCGAACCATCACTTCACCTCCACAGGAACGGGCCGGCCCTCGGCCTGGGGCTGTTTTTGGACAAAAGCGTACAGATCCACCAGATCCCGCCAGATGGTCTCGTAGGTGGGTTCCCCCTCCGCCGCCACGTACATCCAGGGGGGAAGGTGGCCGTCGTTGGTTTTGGCCTTGCACCAGGTGCGTTCAAAGGCCTCGATCAGCGGCTGCCCTTTTTGGCCCAGCCGGGTGCGGAAGTAGAGGTAGTTGAGGGTGGCGGTGCGCTTGCCTTTTTCCAAAAAGCCGCGGATTTGGTAGAGCTGGGAGCGGGGAAAATCCGCCGCCTGCAAAGCTTGCACCGTTCTCAGCAGCCCACGGATCTCCGGGACGGTGTAGGGGCCGGCGTAGAGCTTGAGGAGGTGGCCGTTCTGGCGATTCTCCAGGGCCTGCTGGCGAAAATCCTGGATGCTGGAGGCGATCAAAGTCACCGATTTCAAAGAGAGAAAGTCGATGGTGGCCACCGAAAAGTCTTGATCGCGGGGCTTCAGCTTTTTGGCGCGGCTTTTGGCAGATTTCAACAGTTGTTCGGTCAGCCTTTCGGCATAGTAGATGGGGGTGTCTTCCGAGGCAAACAGCACGCCTGCCGAGGTGGAGAGCCGACAGAGCTGGTCTGGGCTGTCGGCCGGGTAGCGGTGCGGCACCTGGCCGAGGGAGCGGGCGGCGTAGGTGGCCGATTTGGCCAGCAGGATCTGCTCGAACTGCTCACAAAAGGTGGCGGCAATGTCCAGGGCCTTGTGGGCTGGCACCACCATCAGCACATCGTCCCCGCCGATGGTCAGGATCTCGAAGGGGTGGATCCACTCGCCGTTGCGGTCTCTGCCGCTTTCCGGATCCGGCGGCAGGCCCCGCAGCCGGTGCGCCTGCAGGTGCTGGGCAAGGGCGCGGTAAACGGCTTGTTCCGTGGCCTCGGAAACGTCGCGGCTAAATTGCCGGTAGGCCTCTGGGGTTTGGATCTGCTGCACGTAGCCGCCCATGTTGTTGCCGTCGGCGTAGAGGTAGGCCACAAAGCCCTGGCTGGCGTTGGCCACTTCCCGCAGCGATTGCGCCTCGCCGATCCCCTGGCCGGATCCCGCGCAGGGCTGCAAATAGCGCTCCCGGTAGGGCTCGCCGGCGGGAGAGTCGAGGAAGCGGGCAAATCGCGTTACCCAGCTTTCCACAAAGCCGGGATCCCAGGCGGGGAATTTGCGGAACCACCCCTGCTGGCCTGTCTCCAGGCGCTTGGCCTGGCGGCCCACCAGCGCTTTGCGGGCTGTGGCCTCCGATAGCCAGGGCTGACCTGGCAGGTCGGCTTTGGCCAGGGCCGGGCGGCGGTCGGTGCTGTCGCGGCGCAGGTAGGGATGGGTTTCAAAAAAGGCGGGATGGGCGCGGCTGGGGCGACCGGGATCCGGATTGCCGTTGCGGCGGTGCTGGAAGCGGGCGGCCAGGTAACCCACCAACTCGTTGAAACTTTTGCGGGCCTGGAAGCTGGCTTCGCTGCCATCCCCAAAATAGGCTCTCACCAGGGGATGGGTTTTGTGTTGCGCCAGCCAATCCAGCCAGGGGGTGCGCTCGATGGGATCCCGCAGCAGGCCGTAGCGCAGCTCCAGCAGCCGAAAGGCGGATCCCACGGCACAGGCGTTGGCGGTGAGGGTTTCTTCGGTGTAGCGGCGCTCGATGGCCTCGCAGAGGTCGTCCACATAGGCCGCCGGACAGAAGGCCAAGAGGTTGCCGCCGGTGGAGTAGATGAGGAGCTCCGGAATGAGAGCCTGCGCCAAAGCCGGGTAGTGCTGCTGCAGCCAGGGCCGAACCCGCCGGTTCACGTAGGCCTCCAGCTCTGCTTGAGACTCCTTCCCCAAGGCTTTCCACCCCAAGTAGGTTTGCTCGGGATCCCCAAAAAAGGCGGGCAGATCCACCAGGTTAATGCGATCCAACAGGGCCGAGGCGCCGCGAATTTCCGGCAGTTTGGCGGACTCGAAGACGTAGCCCTTGATCTTGGTAGCCCCCCCGTAAACCAAGCCGATGCGGCTGGTCTGCCGCCACAGCTCCGGATAGCGCGATTGCAACTCTGCCAAGGTTTTGGGAAAGGTTGTGGCCGCCACGCTCTCCTGAAATTGGCGCACCTGCGCCCAGAGGGGCTGCAGCGCCTCCGGGATCCCGGCTGCGTCGTCGGTGCGGATGGCTGCGCACATCTGCTGCAGAATCGGCAAGGGAAATTGGGGATCCCGCCCTTCTCCCCAGGCCAGGCACCAGGCCAAGGCGATGGGCACGGGGGAGGCAGAGGAGGTAGCGGTCATGGGCAACACCTGGCAAAAAAGAAGATATAGAACGCAGCTGCTGTGCTGGCGGGCAAATCCGGCCCTGACTTTTGACTGGAGCGATCCTTGAACTTCACAAATCCTTCATCAAAACCAAAGGCGCTTCAAAAAGACGGCGTCGGCAATAGCAGCCACGCGGGCAGAGAATCGCAGCCGACAGAGAGAGGCCATGGCAGTGACTGATGGTTGCATTTTGCAGTTCCAGACTGGGAGACAGTATAGGCCGATTTGGATTCATTGCCAACAGATTCAAGACTTTTTTCGGTTGGCCCAGCCAGCGATTTAAAGGTAAAGCAAATTGGAAGGGATCCCTTCTCAAATCCTCTCAAAGGAAAAGTGGCTCTAGGTTGATTTTGGATAGGGGCTGCTATTGACTGGGGATGAGCAGAAATGGGATGGGCCTATGCTGACCAAGTTGAGTTTTTCAGAGCCACCCGTCGCCGGAGCAGAAAACAGCAAGTGGCCGACGGGATCCGAGTTGGTGGGGATCACCTTGGAAGTTCAGGCTCCTCGGTCTTACCTGCTGGATCCCCACTATGCTAAGGGGCTGCACGCCTGGTTTTTGGGCGAGGTGCAGCAGATGGATCCGCAGCTATCTGCCTATTTGCACGACGGAGAATCGGAAAAACCCTTTACCCTCTCCCGGCTGATGGGGCCCTTCCGCGAGCAGGGGGGGCGACTGCTGATCCCGCCCCAGATCCCCTTCCGCTGGTCGATCACCGCCCTCAACCCCCAAGTGGTGGAGTGGCTGCGGGAATGGTGCCGACGGCTGCCCCCCTGGCTGGAGTTGCGCGGATCCCCGCTGCAGATCCTGGGATGGCAGATCTCGATCCCCCCGCGCACCTATCGTCAACTGTTGGAGCAGCCTCTTTCCTCCCGCTCCTGGAGCCTTTCCTTCGTCTCGCCCACCAGCTTTCGCCACCGGGGCCACCATCTGCCGCTGCCGATCCCTCGCAACCTGTTCCACAGCTATTTGCGCCGTTGGAACGATTTTTCCGGCCTGCCCATCGAGGTAGAACCTTTTCTGGATTGGGTGGATGGGGAAGTGGTCATCCAGCGGCACCGTCTGGAATCGGTCAAAACCACCGCAGGTCGCCAGGGATCCGTGACGGGCTTCGTTGGCTGTGTACAGTTGGCGGTCTCCACCCGCGCGTCTGAACTGTTGCAGCAGCAGCTCCAGGCCCTGATCCACTTCGCCCCCTACTGCGGCACCGGCCACAAAACCCCCTTTGGGCTGGGGCAAACCCGCCTGGGTTGGTTGGCCGAAGAGCTACCCGCCTCCCCTGTCCCTTCCCGGGAAGAGCAGGTGGCCCAGCGGATCGAGGAGCTGAGCGCCCTCTTCCTCAGTCAGCGGCAGCGCCAAGGGGGATCCCGCGCCGAAAAAACTGCCCAACTGTGGGCGACGATCCTGGCCCGCCGCGAAGGTGGAGAGAGCTTACAACAGATCGCCGCTGATTTGGAGATGCCCTACGAGACGGTGAAGACCTATGCCAAGCTGGCCCGCCGCTCTCTCCAGTCTGGATCCCAGGACTACTCGTCGAGCAGTCTTCCCTAGATGACTTGAGGTACTTTGTTGAGCCTGATACATTCACGCTGAACTCTCCTGAACATGGTTCAGGAAAGAAGCGATCGCATCCTGCCTATCTCTGAGCAGGAAGGCGGTATCCCGCAAAGCCCTGAGGAATACCCCCCGAGCGCTTTCCCCCTTCACTTCCCGGCAACCGTTGCGGTGGACTCAAGGATCAGGGGGAAACTTGGTCTACTATATCCCTCTCAATGACTTTTGCCAAACCGCCTAAAGCTCAGTAAATTCAGCAAAGTTCAGGGTTTTGGGGGTTAGAGGCATGCTCTTGCAGGGAGAAGGTAGAGATCAACCTCACTTCTCTTTGCTCATTACTCGCTTCTCTCTAGTTTCCGTCCCCTTGCGGGGAAAAGGTAGGGATCAACGCAGGCGCTCTTTGGCGACAAGCCCTTCAAACCGGGTGTTTCCGTCCCCTTGCGGGGAAAAGGTAGGGATCAACTTGCCCAGAAGCACATTGCAGAGGTTGAGATTGATGGTCAGGTTTCCGTCCCCTTAGCGGGGAAAAGGTAGGGATCAACTTCACGGTCCAGTAGCACTAATGGGCTTCTCGTACATCTTCCCGTTTCCGTCCCCTTGCGGGGAAAAGGTAGGGATCAACGTCAAAATAAAAACTTCTCTGGAACATCCCCAGGACGTTTCCGTCCCCTTGCGGGGAAAAGGTAGGGATCAACGCCTCAAGGCAGTCAGCCGTATGCTTACAATGCCAAGTTTCCGTCCCCTTGCGGGGAAAAGGTAGGGATCAACGCTAAGTCACTTAAGAATTTTTCATCTGGTCTTAACTCTTGTTTCCGTCCCCTTGCGGGGAAAAGGTAGGGATCAACAGCTCCAGCTTGATGGTCAGCACTTCACCACTGGCCAGGTTTCCGTCCCCTTGCGGGGAAAAGGTAGGGATCAACAGTTGGTGTTTGCGGATGGAACTGTTATCGGTTTAGAGGACGTTTCCGTCCCCTTGCGGGGAAAAGGTAGGGATCAACGCGACCAAATGCCTGCGCAGTCTTGTCAGACTGCGTATGTTTCCGTCCCCTTGCGGGGAAAAGGTAGGGATCAACTCCTCTTTCGTGAACATAACCGACCTCCCTTTACAGGTTTCCGTCCCCTTGCGGGGAAAAGGTAGGGATCAACCACTGGGACGAAAAAGTGGACTACGATGTAGCCCTCGTCGTTTCCGTCCCCTTGCGGGGAAAAGGTAGGGATCAACTCATGGAACCGGTGATCACTATCGTCATGAAGGACAAGTTTCCGTCCCCTTGCGGGGAAAAGGTAGGGATCAACATCGGGAAACTGTTGAAGCCGTTTGGCTCTATCGCTGCGTTTCCGTCCCCTTGCGGGGAAAAGGTAGGGATCAACGAGAGATCTTCGTTTGAAGAAGATCCTGAAGGAAGATGTAGAGGTTTCCGTCCCCTTGCGGGGAAAAGGTAGGGATCAACCACTGGGCTACATCCCTGAACCCCCAAGATCTGTATACCTGCTGTTTCCGTCCCCTTGCGGGGAAAAGGTAGGGATCAACCTTTGGAAGAAGTGAAGTCTTCCCTGCCTGAAATGATAAAGTTTCCGTCCCCTTGCGGGGAAAAGGTAGGGATCAACGCTGCGGGTGGTGGACGGGTGGCACCTGTTCCCTGTTGTTTCCGTCCCCTTGCGGGGAAAAGGTAGGGATCAACCCTACCTTCGGAAAAGCCTGAATTCATGAGGTTTTCAAGGTGCGTTCGCGAGGGAGTACGGAGATTCCTCGACACAGATATTAACATTGTCCTCGCGGCCAAGCGCAAGCGGGGAAATTGAGCTTGCTACGGCCATTATGTCACGTTTTTGGGCCAATCGGGGCAAAAGATCTAAAGTTTCCCTTAAAATCTTGTGCCGGCAGAGTCAGGCTGGTGATGGCTCGCCCCGACAGATCGCGCACAAAACTTTACAATTTCGGCCCGGTGGAGCCTCAGAAGATCAGGTAGTCCGGCGGCTCATAGGGGGGAGGCCCCCCGAAGACTTTGGCCTGCTTCTTGGCCGCGGCATCCAAAGGGTAGGCCCGCAGGCTATCTTCCTGGAGGTTGAGCAGAGGCAGCCACGACTTTTCCAGCTTCTCTTCCAGCTCGGCAGTGTCCAGGGGGCATTCAAAAACGGAGTATTGCACTCGCTGGCAGCACTGCTCCAGGCGTTTGGCCAACTGGTGTCGGCGCTTATCGTCCACCACGTCGTAGCAAACCAACCACAGCATCAGCGCAGCTCCATTGCTTCGTACTCCAGGTTGCCGCTCACCAGGCAACGGCCTAGCCAGCGGGCTTGCTCCAGCACGATTTGGCTCAGAGCCAGGCGACGCGACTGGGGAGGATAGAGCAACGGCTCGCGGAAGCGGCGCTCCAGCTCACCCAAAAACAACTTTTTGGCCAGGGATCCCAGCCATACGCCTGTCCCATCCGGCGACGGCTCAAAGTCTTCCGGCGTGAGCAGGCCAGCCTTGACAAGCTGGAGCACAGCCCAATCCACCACCAAGGGTCGAAACTCCTCCATCATGTCCAGCACCAGGTTGGGGCGGTAGGGCAAGTTGGCGTGGAAAAAGCCGAGATAGGGATCCAACCCGGCCATCACCACTGCGGAGAACACGCGGGCCAGCAGCACCCCGTAGCCCCAACTGAGCAGAGCGTTGATCGGGTCGAGCGGCGGCTGTCTGTTGCGGCCAGTGAAGTTCCACTCAGGCGGAAAGCAATGTTGCAGGGATTGGTAGTAGGTGCGGGCGCAAATGCCCTCCAGGCCCATCAGCGCTTCTCGATCCGGAGGAGTGGTGGAGCGATCCAACTGTTGCAGGTAGGCGGCGATAACATCAATACCCTCCTGTAAGGGGGCAATTTGGCCGCGGGTAGCCCGGTTGTGCAGTTGTAGAATTGCCCGCTGGTTGCGAATTTTGCCCCGCACAATGCGCTTGGCCAACTCCAGCCCCCAAGGGGAATAGGCCCGCTGATATTGGGCCAGACGCATCTCAGGGTTGGTGGAAAAGGATCCCTGCAGGCGACCGCGAAAACCGCCATCCGCACGCAAAAAAATGGTTTCGATGCCTCGATCCAGCAGTTGGGCCAAAGCTGCGCTGGTCAATTGGATCCCGGGCAACACCACCACCAGCTCCACCTCCGCAAGGCGGCAAAGCTGCTCTTGACCACGGCGGCGAATGAGCAGGGTTTGGTTTTGGCAGTGAACCACAGTCCCCGGCTCGGTTAGGTAGAGGGTGGTCATGGGCAGGAAGGTCAAGAAAGCTTCAGGTCGGGGCGATAAAACTGCAGCTCTGCCTGGGCTTCCCGAGCCATCTGTTCCCGGTAGGCCAGGGGAGCGATGACCTCGCCGTTGGGCCGCCAATCCCGCAGGCGCATGGTGAAATTGGTATCTCCCACCCGTACCCAGGCGCGGAAGTACCGGTCGCTGGTTGGTCTTTGCCGGACAATGTTCAAAATCTGTTCGCGCTCCCGCGCATCCGCCACTGCCTGCTGCACCAAAGCCGGGATCCGCTCGTAGGCAATGGGCTGGAAGGTGGGGTGGCGTACTGTGTTGTCCACGTAGCGGCGGGCAAACTGCGGCGCAAAGCGCAGGATCAAGAGCGCCTTGGGCAGATAGAAATCGGATCCCCAGGCCTCTTCCCAGGCCGCTTGCACCTCCTCAGGAGTGGGCAGATTCCCCTGCCTCTGGCGGGCCAAGAGCTCCGCCGGCACCGCAGGGTCAGACCAGGGCACCACCGTCAGGCGAGGCGAGCGAATGCGATCCAGGCGAAAGTTGTGCCAGCCCAGGGATCTGGCAGCGTGCGGGAGCTGGCCGAAGGCGGCCAAGTACTTGGCGCGGCGGGCATAAAACAGGCAAACCGGGTAGGTGAGGACCTTTTGGATCCCGTGCTGGCGAGTTTCGTAATCAAAGCGGATCAGCCCTGCTGCCGGTTTTGTCCAGAAAGCCTCTAGCTGGTTTTGGTATTCGTCCACCCGCTCCTGCTGTTCGTCGGAGAGGATGTACTCAAACCAGACAAAGAGCCGCCGCTGCGAGTGTTGATGCCCCCCCCAGATATCGTCCAGCAACACCTGCACATCGGGATGCACAAAGGCCACGTCGCTGAGGACGTGGTAGATCTGCTCAAGCTGGCTACCCGACAACGTCAAGGCCGAGGCGGGCGTCGGCAAGAGGGGGCGATCCCCGGCGGCACGGCAGCGAAAGTTATCTCTTCGCCTGGAGTTGGCCTCGATTGGCTGCAGCCAACCCTGAGCGGCCAGGTAGTCCAGCTCTTTGCGCAGGGTGCGGTGGGTCTTCAAAAAGGGCCGGCTGGCCAGCCGCGTCTCCAGATGGGGAACTTCGGCTTTTAAGGCGGCCAGCAGGTCGGGATGCTCCAGCCAAAAGCTCAGAGGCTTCTGGCAAATGCAACTGGGATCCGGGCAGGAGATCCCATGGGGCAAATCCTGCCGGGGGTGGCTGGGCGAGAAGAGGCGATCGCGGATGTGGGTGTAGCCAAAGGTCTCTGGCAGATCCGGCCAACGGTTTTCGCTGTACAAACCCTGGAGCAACACCCAGAGACGCACCGCCCGCTCCAGGCGCTCTGCCAACTGCCCGCCTGCCAGCCAGCGCAACACCTCCACCGTCAAAGGCAACTCCCCTCCGTTCATCTCCCCCTCCAGGGCAAGGCACAGACCAAGGTCGGATCCCTTCGCCCCTACTCTGCCAACAATTGGAAGATCTTGCTTCCAATCTTCCCCATACTGGGGCCAGGCTGTTGTCTTTCTGTCCCAATTTCCATGTCTGCTGTGGCGCTGCAGTTGCGGTCTGGCTATCTGGCCCATTGGCCGCAGAAACCCCATCTTGGGGGGCTACCGTTTCAGGTGATTGAAATCGAGCTGACCCGACCGGATCGGCTGGTTTTCCCGGAAGATCTGGCCCAACTGCGCCTGCCTGGGGGGATCGACCCCCGCTTGGGAGTGGTGCTGAGCGGGCGCGCCCCCATCTGGCTCTACGGCTGGTTGGTGCACGAGTGCCACTTTACCCGCTGGGTGGCCTGCTACGACCCGCGCTTGGGGGCAGTGGTGGTCTCCAGCCATAGCCCAGACGTGCAGGTGGGCGAGATCATTCCCTGGGTGCAGGGCAGGCCAGGCTCAGAATTGGCGGCGGCAGTGATGGTGGTGGGCCCTCCGGATAGCGGCAAAAGCCGCCTGGCCCGCGCTCTTTTCGAGTCCCTGCTGCCTCAGGCTCCCAACGTTTATCTGCAGCGGGCCCACTGGGATGGGGAAGGAAATTGGACGTTGGATCTGCCGCCGGAAGAAGCCAAAATCCTCAAGCACCGCTACCGGGGCCGCCTGACCCCCGATTTTTTCAGCTTTCACGCCCAGGCCATCCTCGCCCTGCGCCAACAAAAAAGCCTGGTGATCGTGGATGTGGGCGGCAAGGTGGATCCCCACAAGCAGCCGATCCTGGAAGCCTGCTCCCATTATCTCTTGGTCAGCCGGGATCCGGCGGCCATCCCCCTCTGGCATGAGTTTTGTCGGGATCGGGGCAACTTGCGGTGTGTGGCCGTCCTGCACACCGGCCCCTGCCCGGAAGATCTACCCAGGGATCCCAACCAACTGGAGCTGTGCTGGGATCCCGGCTCTCCGCTGCCTGCCGAGCTGGTGCGGGTGGTGCGCGGCTTGGTCGGCTCGGCAGGATAATGGCAGGGAGCTTTCGGCGGCGTGCCGGATGAGATTTTTAGTTAACCGCTTCAGGGTTAGCCTCATGCCCGTAGAGGTAGCTGAGGACAGAGTTGCGCAGGCGATAGTACTGCGGATCCTCCAGAATGCGCTCGCGGTCGCGAGGACGTGGGAAGGGAATAGAAATGACCTGCCCAATGGTAGCTGCAGGGCCGTTGGTCATTAACACCAAACGGTCGGCCAGAAACAGTGCCTCATCGATATCATGGGTGATCATCAAAACCGTGCAGCGATGTTCATCCCAAATGCGCAACAGCTCCTCCTGCAGTTCCTCTTTGGTGATGGCATCCAAAGCCCCAAAGGGTTCATCCAAAATCAGGACTTCTGGTCGAATCGCCAAGGCACGGGCAATGGCCACCCGCTGCTTCATCCCTCCGGAAATTTGCGGGGGATATTTTTGGGCAGCTTCCCCCAGCCCCACCAAATTCAGGTGTTCCTCTACAATTTGATGCTTTTCCGACTGGCTCTTTTGAGGGAAGACCGACTGGACGGCCAGGTAAACATTTTCATAGACCGTGAGCCAGGGTAACAAGGCATATCCCTGAAACACCACCATGCGATCTGGGCCAGGAGCTGTAATCGGCTGGCCTTTCAGCTTCACCGAGCCGCTGGTGGGCTGGGTAAAGCCAGAAACCATATTCAGCAGCGTGGTTTTGCCACAGCCGGAATGTCCAACTATGCAGACAAATTCTCCTGCATCGACCCTAAGATTGATATCTCGCAAGACGGGATACTCCCCCTTAGGAGTTGGGTAAGTCTTGCTGACATTCTCAAGGGTTAAGTAGGGTTCTGCGGCTGTGGCTACTGGGGTAGAGGTTGTCAAGAGGGCAGTCATCGTGGGGTGCTCCAATTCATCGTTTTCTCACAACTGGGAACGTGCTTTTGCAAAGGGAACCTCTAGAGCAACACAGGACGACGATCCAAAGCAACCTCGGCTATGTAAATGTCGTGCTTAATCGCCAAACTGTTGAGGTAAGCCAAGGGATCCTCGCCATTGAAAGGGATCCCGTCGAACAATTGAATGGGCTGCCGTTGGTAAGACACATCCAGCCCCAGCTCGCGGGCCGCCGTACTGAACACCCCCACCTGACACACCCGCTCCACGATCTCCACCCAGTTGCGGGGGAAGGGCAGATCCCCCCAGCGGGCCATTTGCGTCATCATCCACAGATGCTCGGTGCGGCTGGGGCGGTTGCCGGCGCCCAGAAAGAACTGATGGTGGGCATATTCCCGCATCGGCATGTCTAGGTCACAGATCAGGCGCTGGGGATCCCCCAGGTGAATGTAGGATGGGTCGGTGCTCAGGTAGGCGCGGCGGCTGAGCAGCTCGCGAATCTCGTCGTGATGGGCCGGGTCTTCACAGTAGCGGCAGGCTTCCAGCAGCGCTTTCACCAAGGCAATGTGGGTGTTGGGGTAGGCCCTGGCCCAATCTTCTCGCACCCCCAACACTTTGCCGGGATGGCCCAGCCAAATCTCCAGATCCGTAGCCACCGTAAAGCCACTGCCCTCTAAGGCTGCCCGCAAATTCCAGGGCTCTCCCACACAGTAGCCATCGATGTTGCCGGCTGTTAGGTTGGCCACCATCTGGGCCGGTGGCAGGGTTTTCAGCACTACATCGTGATCCGGGTGGATCCCGCCGGCTGCCAGCCAATAGCGCAGCAGCAAGTTGTGCATGGAGCTGGGATGCACCACCCCAAAGGTCAGCCGACGGCTGGGGCTATCCAGGATGTAAGCCTTCAACTGGCTCAGCGTGTGGATCCCTTGCTCGTAGAAGCGCCTGTGCAGGGTAATGGCATTGCCGTTGCGGGTCAAGGTGAGGGCAGTCACCACCGGCTGGGGTGGGTTGTCCCCGCCGCCCAGAGACATCCACACCGGCATGCCGGCGGGCATTTGGGCCGCATCCAAGTAACCTCCCTGGATGCCGTCTTGGATCCCTCGCCAACTGGTTTCCCGCACCAGATTGACTTCTTCCAGGCCGTGTTTGGCAAAAAACCCCTTTTCTTTGGCCACCGCCAACGGGGCGCAGGCGGTCAGGGGCACAAAGCCGATCTCCAAGTTGATCTTTTCTAAACCGTGCCTGGCCACCACGGTGCTGCGGCGGGCCCGCCACTGTTTGATCCGTTTTTGCTGGTTCAAAAAGTAGATGATCTCGCTGCGATAGCTGTAGTAGCTGGGGTGATTGACTACCTCCAACCGGCGGCGGGGGCGGGGAATATCGATGGTTAAAATGTTGCCAATTCGGGATCCCGGCCCGTTGGTCAGCATCACCACCCGATCCGAGAGCAGGACGGCTTCGTCCACGTCGTGGGTGACCATGAGGGTGGTCATCTGGTGTTCTTCGCAGATGCGCATCAACTGCTCCTGCAAATTCCCGCGCGTGAGGGCATCCAAAGCGCCAAAGGGCTCGTCCAACAACAACACCTTGGGCCTCACAGCCAAAGCGCGAGCGATGGCTACCCGCTGCTTCATGCCCCCTGACAGTTGAGCCGGGAACTTATCCGCCGCCTGCCGCAAGCCGACCAGATCGATATGTTCTTCGACAATCTGCTGACGCTCTGCCGGGGAGTAGTTTTTCAGCACAGCGTCTACCGCCAGGGCAATGTTTTGTCGAACCGTTAGCCAAGGCAAAAGCGAGTAATGCTGAAACACCACCATGCGATCCGGGCCGGGAACGGTGATGGTGTGTCCATCCAAAGCCACGATCCCTCCGGTAGGCAGAGACAACCCCGCCACCATGTTCAGTAGGGTGGACTTGCCGCAGCCGGAGTGGCCGATTAAGGAGACAAACTCCCCGCGGTGAATTTGGAGATCGATCCCTTTGAGGGCTAGATATTCTTGGACTCCAGGCAGACCAAACGCTTTTTCCACTTGCTCTACACTGACCAATACAGACACAGAAGACCTCCCCACCTGTAGATATTGCTCAGCAACTCGGATCCCAGACCTCAGTTCTACTCTTTTTGAAGAGCTGATTGGGGCTAACACTCAAAGACAATGTAAGAGGGATCCCAACTCAATTGGATGGACATGCAGTGAAAAGATCTGCAAACGAGGCTAGCGATTGGCTATTTTGTTTTGCAGGGCAGCCACCAGTCGATCCAAAAGCAAGCCCACCGCCCCAATGTAGATGACAGCAACGATGATCTCAGTCACGTAGTTCTGCTGGTAGGCATCCCAGATGAAAAAGCCGATCCCTGGCACGCCGGACATGACAATTTCTGCAGCAATAATCGCCAGCCAGGATAGGCCAATGCCAACCCGCAAACCTGTGAACATGTAGGGCAAAGCAGAGGGCAGCAGCACCTTAAAAAAGAAGTCAACTTTAGAAAGCCTCAGCACTCTAGAAACGTTGATGTAGTCTTCCGGGATCTGCCTCACCCCCACCGCCGTGTTGATCAAAATGGGCCAGATAGAGGTGATGAAAATAACAAACAAAGCAGCCGGCTCATTGCGCTGCAAAGCAGCCAAGGAGATGGGCACCCAAGCCAAGGGAGCCACCATGCGCAAAAACTGGAAGATGGGATCCAAAGCGCGGTTGATCCACATGCTGCTGCCCACCAAGATCCCTAGGGCAATGCCCACCAAAGCGGCACTGCAGTAGCCGATGACCACCCTTTGCAGGCTGGCCAAAGTTTGGCGCAGCAGCCCTTGGTCGAGGTCGCTATTGCGGTACAGAGGATGCAGGATTAGGTAGCGGCTGCGCTCATCCATCCACACATCCCAGGGCCCCGGCAGCCGAATCAGGTTGGCGCCGGACAAAAGTTGCCAAATCAACAAAAATCCCACAATGCCAACCACGGGAGGGAGGATCTGATCTCGATACTTGGCAAAGTCGAACTTGGTTGTCGAGGGCTTTGCCGGAGAAGAAAGTGTCGTCGTCATGGCTCCTAGAGAGGATAGAGTTTTACAAAGTTCTCTGTTTCTGCGCCTTCGAAACACCTCGACTGAGGGGTTCTACAAAGTTCTGGAATCAGAGCATGAACTTGGATCAGCTTTGCCTTTTCCTTGGACGGGCAAGCACAGGGACTGCAAACTCGACAAAACTCTCACAGCAATCAGCAAAATCAGCGCCCCCATTGCCATTGAAAGGATGAGCCTGTCCCAGTAAAGCTTGGCTGGTCTCTCGAAGCAGGGATCCCTGGAGTGTTCTCGCGGAACGTGCAGCAGAGCTAACATGGCCGATCCTCAACATAGTGTTCAGAACCATTCAAAAGGCGCAAGGCTGACAGTCTCTATCAACCCGATGTGAGCAGAAAGCTCGGCCCAGCCTTTTTTAACTCGATGGGATCCCGCGAATGGGCAGGATTTCTGCTACACAAGAAACACGTCTGTGTTGACCTGAGCCGAGACTAGGCCCTCTTGATTTTCAGGCTGTTCAAGTAGGCCTGGGGATCCTGGGGGTCAAACACCACACCATCGAAGAAACGCTCCGTTCCCCGCGAAGTGTTGTTGGGAATATTCTTCACTCCCAGCGCTTGGGCAGCCTCCCGCCAGAGATCTTCGCGGTTCACCTCATCCACCAGACGGCGGGCAGTATCCAAATCCTTGAGGAAGCGAGCGTGGAAGCCCCAACGCAGCGATTCGGTCAAGAACCACAGGTCATGGCTCTTGTAGGGATAAGAGACGCTGCCCCGCCCATCTTCCCAGTACAGAGGCCCGGCGTTGAAATCTTGAACAGCCGGCTTGCCATCTCCCAATTCGTACTTGCCCTGGAAGGGAGGCGTGAGAACCTCGACCGGCACATTCAGATAAGCGCGCCCCGAAAGGATGCGCGCCAGCTCTTCACGGTTGGCCGGATCGTCGCACCATTGCTGCGCTTCCATCACAGCCATCAAAACTGCTTGTGTGGCTCTGGGGTTTTGCTCCACCCAGTCGGCGCGAATGGCCAAGTATTCTTCGGGGTGAAAAGGCCAGATCTGCTGGGTGAGGGCCGCCATAAAGCCGATCCCATCGGCCACAATCCGGTAGGGCCAGGGATCCCCGGTGCTAAAAGCATCCATGGTGCCATTGCGCATTCCCTGCACCGTTTCGGCAGAGGGAACCGCCAACAGGTCGATGTCTTGATCCGGATCTACCCCCCCAGCAGCAAACCAGTAACGGATCCAAAAATCTTGATTGACGTTGGGGAAGGTATGAGCGGCCTTGAATTTGCGTTTGTTGCTGGCGCTGAAGTTTTTGATGTAATCCGCGGCTCCCGAGATATCCAGCCCCAAACCCTTGCCAGCATGCATTCCGGCAATGGCAATCCCGTTGCCTTGGGTGATCAACTGACACAGAACTGCCATGCGCACCGGCTGATTGTTGGTGATGGCGCCAATGTGGATCATGTGAGGCATCGGCATCTGCCACTGGCCACCGTCGATTCCCCCACCCGCTGAGCCGATGACCACATTGTCACGGGCTGCCGGCCAACTGGCCTGCTTCAAAACCTCTACACCGGTCATGCCATGCTTGTCGAAAAAGCCCTTTTCCTTGGCGATGATCAGGGGGGCAGACTCCACAATCGGTATAAAGCCTAACCTGAGATTGGGGGTTTCTGGGCCGCTGGCCTGGGCAACCCAGTAGCCTGTGCTGGCCCGTGCTAAGCTGCCACTCACGAGTCCACCCACGGTGGCCGCACCCGCAGACAGCAAAAAGTTACGACGTGACGTCATGCTCACCTCATCGAAAGGATATGTGAAGGCAAGAAGGAAGCTTTCCAGTTCAAGTCGCCTGACCCATGGATTTCCTTCGTGAAATCTCAAGAAATCCTTAAATCTCAGCTTGGTTGATATCCTAAGGGCAAATAAATATAGAAACAATACAATTATTATTTTGGTAAGCATAGACTTCCGCTTATCATTGTTGCGATGGCTTAGGTCTCAATGGCGTTTCCTCTAACGGCGGCTTGCTCTGGGCAAAACAACTCAACAGATTGGGGATCCCTGCCCCATGCCGGCTATCACTGGGATGGCTGTGCCGAGCCGTTTTTCGAGGGCTGGTACAGCCGCGTCACCTTGCCCGGGGATCCGCCCATCAGCTTTGCCTTCATGTACGCCATCGATCCCAAGCGAGGGGGCATGGCTCAGGTGTTGGGGCCGGAGGAGGAGTTGCATTGGCGCACCTTCCCCAATCCCCGCCGCTTTTGGGCCAGCTCAACCCATCTGGCCTTGGGGCACTCAGGGATCCCAGGCCCCGGCTGTCGCGGCCTTCAGGATCCCTTCACCTTCTTCCAGCGCACCGCCAGCGGCTACCAATACACCGCCCACCTCAACCAGGGGATCCTGCCAGATCCTGTCAGAGGCGAGGCCATCCGCTGGCTCTATCGCATTCAACTCTGCTCTGCCTACGGGATCCCGCCGCGGGCCACCATGGGAGCCTGGTCTTATCTGCCCATCTTCGAGCCGGGCTGGCAGATCCTGATGAGCCACGGCCTGGCCAGCGGCTGGGTGGAGTGGCGGGGCAGGCGCTTCGAATTCGAGCAGGCCCCCGCCTACGCCGAAAAAAACTGGGGACAAAGCTTCCCTCGCCGCTGGTTTTGGATCCAGTGCAACGCCTTTCCCAACCATTCCGGCCTCAGCCTCACCTGCGCCGGAGCCGAGCGGCAGGTGCTCACCCGCCCCGAAGAAGTCGCCCTGATCAGCCTGCACGGCGGGGGATCCCAGCCTTTTTTGGAGTGGCGGCCCGGCCAAGCTCGGCTAACCTGGCAGGTGGATCCCTGGGGATCCTGGCAGGTGCGCGGCGTTGTACAGGAGTTCCATTTGTGGATCGGCTGGCCAGACCTGCCATCCCCTGGGATGGATCCCGTCAAGCCCCGAGAGCCTCCTTGGCCGCATACATAACCTCTAGGGTGATCTCGGTCAGGCCACGCTCGCGGGCAAATTTTTCGGTGTTGCGTTTCACCTTGCCGCGCACAAAGCCGGGCACTTTGTTCAGCTCCGCCTGGGCTTCTCGCGTCCAGATGAGATCGGAATCGGCGCTCAGGCTCTTGTGGATCACTTCTTTGGTGTCGTGGCCGCCGAAGACCTCCAGCAGGTGATCCTCCATGCCCAGGGTAAAGGAGTTGTAGATTAGGTCCACAATTTGGTTGGCGCCCTCATACCCCAAAAAGGGCCGGTAGCCGATGGGAAAATCTTGCACGTGCATGGGCGCCGAGATTACCCCACAAGGGATCCGCAGCCGCTTGCCCACATGCCGCTCCATCTGGGTGCCGAAGATGGCGGCAGGCTCCACCTGGGCAATGGCATCGGCTACGCGGGTGTGATCTTCGGTCAGCAGCACCTGATCGCAATACCCGCCCACCTCTGCCTGGAACCACTCGCCATCGTAGGTGCAATAGCTGCCCGCCCAGACCACATGAACCCCCATCTCGCGGGCCAGGATCTTGGTGATGGCTGCCGCATGGGTGCAATCCCCAAAGACCACGGCTTTTTTGCCGGTCAGATTTTGGCAATCGATGGAGCGGGAGAACCAAGCCGCCTGGGAAACGTAGAGGGTCTGCTCCTGGATGTAGGGCTCGTAGTCCACCGGGATCCCTTGCTCGTTGAGAACCTGCTGGATCTGGCGGATGAAGCGGGCTGTTTCCACCACCCCCATGGGGGTGATCTCCACATAAGGTGTGCCAAACTGCTCCTGCAGGTAGCGAGCCGTCATCGGCCCCAGTTCCCGGTAGGGCACCACGTTAAACCAGGCCCGCCCCAGGTGCTTGAGATCGTGGACGCTGGCCCCCTGCGGGATCACCAAATTGAGCTCGATCCCCAGATCCTGGAGCAGCTTTTTCAACTCCCGCAGATCGTGGGCATGGTGAAAGCCCAGGCTGGAGATGCCGAGGATGTTGTAGGAAGGACGCTCCGTCCTCCGGGGCGGGCCGCTCAACTCCCCACTTTTGCGGGCTTTGTTGATATAGAACTCCACAATCTGGTGCAGGGTGCGCTCGGCGGCCTGCAACTCGTTGACCCGATAGTGGTTGACATCGGCCAGCAGCACGTCACAGCGGCTGGACAACTGCGCCTGCCGCACAAAGTGATGCAGATCCTCCTGCAAAATGCTGGAGGTGCAGGTGGGGGTAACCACAATGAGATCAGGCTGCTCCTCGCCGTCTTTGCGGACGATGTTGCGAATCACCTTCTCGTCCGATCCCCGCGCCAACACCTGCCGATCAACGACGCTGGTGGTTACCGGGGTAAAGTCCCGCTCCCGCTCCAGCATGGAACGCATCACGTTGAAATAGTCGTCCCCCAGGGGAGCGTGCATGATGCTGTGAACGTTTTTGAAAGAACTGGCCACCCGCAGCGTGCCGATGTGGGCGGGGCCAGCGTACATCCAATAGGCCAATTTCATGGACAGCCTCTCAAATGAAAACCGAGGCAAGAGCCGGGATCCCAATCCGCCGCCGACTTCTCACCCGCTGCAAATCTCTTCTGGCATTGTAGAACGCCCGGCAGCCGGGATCCCTTGGCCGTTATCCTCCGTAACTCCCGGCCACGGCGATTGTAAACATCATCGATCAAAAGCAAAACGGCCCTTTCAAGACAGCGACAATTACGGGGATCCCTCTACCCTGACTTCAAGGCCTGTTCCATGCTGGAAATAGGGGTAGCAGCCCTGGACTCCGCTTGGCAGCTTGCCGGCGAAGAACCCAATTTCCGTAGCTTTCGTTACAGATTAACTTTTGAATACAAAATGTGTACCTCTACAAACTTGAGCAGAGATTTTGGGTTACCCAGGCAAGTTTTTGGCCAGCCAAGGCAGACTGAGTCTGGAGAGAGGCTCTTCTGTTTCCCTGGATACAAACCTGGGCAAAGACCCGGGCAGAAGGGCGTGGCTGCTGGAGAAAGCGAACACCCTTTGAGGTGTTGAGGTGAAAGGCCATGGGCTCTACCACGATTTCTTGGCAACGTGATCGCAAAGCCCCTCAGGAGCAGATGGATTCCATGACTGTCACATATCTTAAGTCTGCGGCTTGCCTGCGCAACTGGCTGCAGGCGCCCTTGCAACCGATTCGAGCGGCAATTGACAGCATTGAAGTTCAGGATCCCCGCTTGGCCCACTTTTTGTGTCGGTGGATCCCGGCCCGCTGTCCTTTCGAGCGAGATGTGGTGTTGTTTGGCCACAAACTGATGCACATTCCACCGATGTGCAAGCTCAACCCCTTCTACGATCAAGTAGTAGGGCTGCGCTTCCGGGCTTTGTCGTTTTTGGCAGAACAGGGAGAAGACATCAGCCGCTACCTCTAGATCGACTTTCGGTTTGGATGATACTCCACATGTATTCACGGAACATAGATTGCTTCTTTTTTCATCAGTGGACGGAGTTTGGGGCGTAGAGCCTTGTCGGCCACAAGGTCGAGGGGGCATCCAAGTTTGTCTTCCAAGTAGAAGAGCAGATTGAAGTAACGCTTGGATTCGACTTTACCAATGAATTTAACTAGGATATCGATGTCGCTGCCGGCTTGATCCTCGCCACGAGCAGTTGAGCCAAACAGGGCCAGTCACCGCACACGGCGGGTGTTTATTCTAGCTATCTTTAGGAAGTCGGGTTCAAGGGATCCCTGGCCGTCCAAAAGCCGTTGAGAAACTATGGCCACTTTAAACCAGATATAAGACACTCTCCAAGGGATCCTCGCCACTACCCAAGCGCTCTGCGCCGCCGGCGCGTTCGCGACAGTGTTGCGTAGCAATAACGATGTAACAAGCCGTAGTCTGGCCAGAGTGGATCCCGTCAGAGGGGGTTTCCAACTGGATGAAAACGGCGGCGTTGCTCCTGAAGTTAGGGTTAGCAGGGAGAATCGGAGAGACTACGCTTTAGTTTCTGTAAATTGTCAAGCAGTTGGGGCATGTCACTTTGGATGATACTCCACAAAACGTCGTTGTCTAGAGCAAGATAAGCATGAATGATACGGTTACGAGTGGCAATGAGTTGTCGCCAAGGAATATTTTCGTTCTGGTTACGGACTTCTGCAGGAATGTGAGTGGCTGCCTCACCAATCAACTCGATGTTTCTCAAGGTCGCATCATAGGTTCGGCGATCCCGTTCAAAGTCTTCTTGAGTGTACCCCTCTGTGTATTCAAGGACTCGCTTGGCAAATTCAATCATATCATCTAGGTAGAAACGCCATTCACGGGACATAGATTGCTTCTTTTTCTATCAATGGACGAAGTTCGGGGCGTAGAGCCTTGTCGGTCACAAGGTCTAGGGGGCATCCAAGTTTGTCTTCCAAGTAGAAGAGCAGACCGAAGTAACGCTTGGAGTCGGCTTTACCAATAAATTCAACTAGGATATCGATGTCGCTGCCGGCTTGATCCTCGCCACGAGCAGTTGAGCCAAACAGGGCCAGTCGCCGCACACCAAATTGCTTTTGAATCTCGGCAAATTGCTCGCCGAGCAATTGCAATACTTGTTGTTTCCTCATGGCTGGTCAGATTGGATCATTCACTTGTCAACTCTCCAAGTGGGAACACAGGTTGGCCGCTTGTTTTGATCTTCCAGGCTCACACAGGCAGGTGTTTATTCTAGCTATCTTTAGGAAGTCGGGTTCAAGGGATCCCTGGCCGTCCAAAAGCCGTTGAGAAACTATGGCCACTTTAAACCAGATATAAGACACTCTCCAAGGGATCCTCGCCACTACCCAAGCGCTCTGCGCCGCCGACGCATTCGCGACAGCGTTGCGTAGCAATAACGATGTAACAAACCGTAGTCTGGCCAGAGCGGATCCCGTCAGAAGCGGGTCTCGAACTCCAGGGAAAGGACGTTGTTGCCCTCGAGGTCGGTGGTGGCACGGGTGAGGGTTTGGTCGTTGAGGCGGTAGCGGGCGCTGTAGCGGGTGGGCTGAAAGGGATCCGTCAGGTTGCGCTGCACCGAGATGGAAGTAGCCGGCCCCAGATCGCGGGCCACCTCCAGCGCCAGGCCGACTGAGGAGCGTCTGGGGGCACGGGTATCGACCTGGGGAACGGGGCTGAGGCGAACCTCATCCAAGCCGAGGGTGTCCCGCAGCGTCTCCAACACATCGTTAAGCAAAGCCGTTCCCGCCAGCCCGGCCACCCCTGCTTCGGGGTTGAGTTGGGCCAAAGCTGTTCCCCCCAACAGGGCGACGATCTCTTGGGGGGAGCGGCTGGGGCTGCTGGAAAGGGTCAGAACGCCGTTGCGGGGATCTGCAGCCGCAAGCTGGCTGGCCCGCCCGTTGACGTTGGCAAAGATCTCGATGCTCTGCTGCGATCCCGGCAGGTTGCGGTTGGTGTCGAAGGGGGACAGATCCTGGGGAAAGCGATAGACCTCGAAGGCTTGGGTCACCAGGCGCAGGTTTAAGAAAGGATCGAAGGGGTTGTCCAGGTCAAAGGTGGCGGTGTTGGGGCGGGAGCGATCCAGGCGAAAGTTGGCAATGGGCAGGCTGACACGGCCTCGCTCCAGGGCGATGGTGCCCGCCGGACGCAGGTCTTGGGGAGTGCCGAACAGGCGCAAGCTGCCGCTGGCGTGGAATTCAAACAGGTTGGGCCGCTGCACGCGGATCCCGGGCCCCAAAACCAGCTCCAGGCCGTTGAGCCGCGGCTGCCAAAAGGGATCCGCCTGAGTCGAGTCTGCGGGAGCTGCCGCCGCTTCCCCTTTTTCAGGGCGGGGGCTGGCATCTACGATCCCTTGGGAGACCTCCAGGCGCCCCTCGAGCAAAGGCCGCAGCAGCAGGCCGCCCACCACCACCTCCCCCTGCAGGCGGCCTGTGTAGAGGTTGGGCAGGGTGAGCTGGATCCCTTGCAGTTGCAGCGTTAGGGGTGGCGAGGTCTCGTCCATCTGCAGGGCGCCGCGGGAGTTGACGGGCAAAAAGCCGTTGGCCAAGAGGGATCCGCCCCCCAACTGGCCCTGCAGCTCCCGCACCTCCAATTGGTTGAGGTTAAAGAAAATTTGGCCGGTCAGGTCGGTGATGGGCTCCGGCAGGGCGGCCAACTTGAGGATCCCGGAGCTAAGGCTGAGGTTCCCCTGCAGGCTGGGCTCTCGCAAGCTGCCGCGGATGGCCAGCTCCAGTTGGCTTTGGCCCCCTTCCCAGCGCACCTGGTCGGTGAGGAGGTTGATCAGGCGCAGGCCGCCATTCTCGGCTTGCAGGGTGAGGTCGATCTGATCCGATGCGGCCCGCACCTCCGCAAAGGGCAGGGTGTAGGGCACCAGGCCGGAAAGGCGGATCGGCTCGTCGCCGTTGGCCAGCAGGGCGCCCTCCAGGCGCAGTTGACCCTGGTTGTAGTCAAATTGTCCCCCCACCTCCCGCAGCGGCACCTGGTTGATCTGGGCGTTGACCACCGTCAGGGAGCCGCGGGCCCGGGGATCCCGCAGGTTGCCTGCCAGTTCCACATCCAGGTTGAGATCTCCCTGCAGCTCCAGCTCGTCCGGCAGGAAGCGATCCAGCAAAGCCAGAGGAAATGCTTGGATTTGCAGGGATCCCGACTGTTCCTCCAGGCCCACCTTGCCAGAGAACAGGGCCTGGCGTTCGCCACTGCGCAACAGCAGCGGCTGCAGCACCACCGCCCCTTCGACCAGGCTGCCGCTGGCGGTGAGGCTCTCGATGCTGAACTCCTGGGCCTGCCAATTCTGGCCCTCGAGCTGAAAGCTGACGCTGGGCCGGTTGAGGTTGCCGACCAGGCTGACGCTGGCCTGAAATTCCCCCTGCAGGCTGGTGGGCGGCGGGATGCGGGGATCCATACGGCTGGCCAGGGCCCCCAGGTGGGCGGCCAGGATCTGGGCGTAGTACTCCAGTTGTTGCAGCAGCGGATAGCCGGGCAGGCCGACCGGCTCTGTCTCTAACACAGCGGCAGGGCCCAAAGGTGGCAGCCGAAAACCGCGGCTGGTGATATCGCTCCACTCCCGCCACTTGAAAGTAGAGACGATATCTTCCAAGCGGCCTTGACGGGTGCTGATCTGCAGGTCGATTTGGGGAATGGGGACTTCCGAGGTGGGATCCAAAGCAGCCTGGAGAGAGGTTGCCGGCAGCTCCAAAGTGCCGCTGGCGGTGTAGAGGCTCTCGAACAGCTCCAGTTGGGCTTGGGCAAGGGTCAGGCGAGCGGGGCGGGAGTCGTCGCTGGGGCGATAATCGAAATCCACTGAGAGGCCCTGCACCGCGAGATCGCCTAGCCGCAGCCCCTCGACCGCAGCTCGACCTCGAGCGGCGCCACTGGCCAGGTCAAGCGCCACCTCCCCATTGAGGGTTCCGCCCAGGCCAGCCCAGGGCCCGGCAGCCAACCCTCCCAGCAAAGCCAGCGGCAACTGGCTTGCCGTCACCTGCAGTTCATCTTGCTGGCGTTGGCCGCGCACTTCCGCCTCGCCCCGCCGCACCTGGAATTGCACAGGCCGAAACTGGGGATCCAACTGCAGCGCCAGCCGCTCCCGCGCCCCCACTAGCTCCACCGCCGTCCCCTGGGCAGACCAGCTAAAGGGCCCGGCCAAGTCGGCAAAGGCCACCTCCCCCACCTGCAAGCCGCGCAACTGCGCCTCGCCAGCCACCTGCAGGTTGTCCGGAGAGCCGCGGATCTGCCCGGATCCCTGCAGCACCCCCTGCAGCAGTGGCGGCAGGCCGGGCACTTCCGCCAGGGGGATCCCGTCAGCGGCAAAGCTCAGGTCCAGGGATCCCACCTGCAGCGTCTGGGGATCCACCGGGATCTCTCCCTCTACTCTGGCCAAGCGGGCGGTGTCGGCCAAGATCTCTGCCTGCTGGATACGCAAGCCAGATCCTTCCCAAGCTACCTGGCCGCGGATGCCGTCAACCCATTGCACTCCCCTCTCTCCCAAAGGCTGGGACAGGGCTAGCGACCCTTGCGCCCGCAACGCCGCCAGGAAACCCACCTCCGCCGCCTCCCCTGTGTCCACCTGCGCCATCAGCTCACCAGAGAGGGATCCCGGCCACTGCGGGTTAAAAAAGGCCAGCGGCAGATCCTGGGGAGCCACTTGGGCTTGGACTTGCCCTCCCGCCCACCGCCCCGCCACCTGGGCCCGGCCCCCGCCCAGCTCCAACACCGCCTGCGGCACCTGTACCGCCCACCCCTCGGCCTCGGGCAAGATCTGCAGCTGTCCTCTGCCGGCAATCTCTCCTCCTTGGGTTGTCCAGGTGGCCTCCACCTGGGGCCGGGATCCCGCCAGCGCCACCTGCACCTGGGCACTTACCGGCCCCAGCTCGCCCCGCCGCGGCAGGTTGAGGTCGTAGAGAGCCAGCACCTGCTCTACATCGGCCCCGGTGACCTGGAGATCGAACCGGCCTGCTAAGCCGGCAGCCCATTGCAGTTGTCCGGATCCCTGGATCCGCCCGCCGGCGGCCTTCAGGTCGATTTCCTCAAAGGCCAAGGTTTGATCGGCCAAGCGGAAGCCAAAAGCATATTCCGGCACCGGCAGGCGATCCACCCGCCCCGGCGAGATCCCTCGCAACTGCCCTTGGATCTGCGGCCCATTCAGCGGCCCGGTGACCCTCAGGGATCCCGCCACCACCCCTTCCGCCGGCAGCTCAACGTTGAAAGTCTCCTGGATCTGCTGCAGGCTGGCCGGGGCAATAGCGGCTTGCAGATCCAATCCCTCCTTGTCGCCGAAGACAATGGAGCCGTTGAGATCTTCAAAAGCAAGCTGGCCAAAACGACCGCTCACCCCCTGCAGTTCCAGCTCCTCTAGGGTAAAGCGAACGGAGCCCTTCACCTCTTCAAAAGGATGGGGCAACCTCTCCAGCCCCAGCCGCGCCTGCTGAACCTGGGCTTGCCCCGTCAACTCCCAAGGGCGTTCTCCTCCCCAGAGGACTTGCAGATCCAGACTGGCTTCCCCTTCCACCTCAGTCAAGGGCGCCGCCGGCAAGACGCTGGGCAGCAGCTCCAAAGGCAGGCGCCGAGCGGCCAGCGTCACCGAGCCAGAAGCCTGGGCGAAATCCGCCACCCCCCGGAGCTGCAGGGGGTAGCCCCCTTCCCCCTCCAGAGAGCGCAGCGCCGCCGAGAGCTGGAAACTGGCCCGACCCCCTCCCTCCTCCCCCGGCGGGGCACTCAGCCACACCTGCGCCTGGCCCTGCAACTGCTCAAACCGGCGCCGCTCTCCCACTAAGGGAATAGCCGTCAGGGATCCCCCCTGCAAACGGATGTTCAGCCCCTGCAAGGGCAGGGATCCCTCGCCTTCTGGCAGTTGAAACTGCACGTCTGCCCAGCCGCGATCCAGCGTCTCCATCAGCAGCAGTTGCGGCTGATTCAGGGTAATATTGAGCACCCACTCCCCCGTCTGCAGCCAGGTCCAGAAGTCGGGGCTGAGGTCGATGGAGCCGATGCTGGCCAGATGTTCGATGTGGCTTTCCCCTAGCCTCACCTGCCAAGGGGCTACAAACCTTACCTCCCCCAATTCCACCTGCCGGCGCATCGCCTGCGAGAGGGTAGCTTCCACCTGGGGCAGCACCCGATCTTGAAAGTAGGCCCCGATTCCCCAGGCAGCCCCAAAAGCGGCAGCCGTCAAGCCCAAACCCAGCCCCGCCCCCATCCAGGTGCCGGGGGGAAGGGAAAAGCGTCGCCGCTGCCCCTCTTGCTCCTGCCGATCCTCTCCCAACGCTCGCCCCTCAGGGATCCCAACCACCCCACTTGAGAAGCCCTGTCTGGCCCGCAGGCCGGCCTCCTTGGGGAACATCAAAAACTGCCCCCATCCTACCCAAGGACTCCCGCCTTGCCACGAGGGGCCAAAAAGCAGGGATCCCTGCCCCCAGCCGCAATCCCCTGCCCGCGGAAAAATACCGTCTCGCCAAGGGAGTAGGGATGCTAAGCTATCTCCACGCCCGAGATCGGGCCTCAACCCTCTGTCGAGATAGATAAAAGGAGAAAAGCCATTCCGGAACCTCTGTCTCTGACGGTCAGCTTGCGCGGCAGCCACGAAGCGCTGGAGAACTGCCAGGTCTTTTACCTGACGGGCCTTCTGGATGCCTTTTCTGAGCCGGTCTTCGTTAAGGTGGTCACCAAATACCTAGAAGAGGGATCCCCCAATCTCATCCTGGATTTGACGGGGATCGACTTCATCGATAGCTCTGGCGTCGGTGCCCTGGTGCAATTGGCCAAGCTGGCCCAGAGCCGTGGGGGCATCTTTCAGGTGGTGAGCAACCCCCGCATCACCCAAACGGTGAAACTGGTGCGGCTAGAGAAGTTTTTGTCCTTGCGCAACTCGCTCCAAGAGGCCCTCGATCATCTGGCCGCAGAAGGTGGGGGACGTCCAGAGCCTGACACTCGCCCCGACGCCGCCGAGGCAAGGCCTGAGGGGCCAGACGGCCAAGCTTCCTGAGCTGGCGGACAAGCTCCACCATGGGCCTGGGGACTTTTTGGGGCATTAGCGCCGGGGCCGGGGATCCCGAGTGGCTCACCCTCAAAGCAGCCCGCATCCTCGGCGCCGTCAGGTGGGTGGCCTGCCCCCAGAACGCCGCCGGCCAGCCGGGCCTAGCTTACCAAATCGTGCGCCCTTGGCTGCGACCGGAACAAACCCTGTTGCCGCTGCATCTGCCCTTTGTTACCCAAGTCGAGCTGCTGCAGGCGGCCTGGCAAGCGGCTGCCGAGCAACTGGCCCCGCCTCTGGAGCGGGGAGAAGATGTGGCCTTTGTCTGCGAAGGGGATGTGGGCCTCTACAGCACCTTTGCCTACCTGTCCCAAGCCCTGCGGCAGCGGATCCCCGACTTGCCCATCCAGGCCATACCGGGGGTGTGCTCTCCTCTTGCCGCCGCTGCCGCTCTGGGATCCCCTTTGGCGCTCGGCTCCGAGAAATTGGCGATTTTGCCTGCTCTTTTTGCCCTGACGGAGCTGGAGAAGGCCTGCACCTGGGCCGACGTGGTTGTGCTGATGAAAGTGGCCCCCGTCTATCCTCAGGTTTGGCAGTGGCTAGCGGCAAGAGGTTGGCTACAGCAGGCCAGCTTGGTGGTTTGGGCCGGTTGGCCCCAGCAAGCTCTCTTCCCCACCCTAGAAGGATTGGCCGACTATCGCCCCCCCTACTTTTCCCTGCTGATCCTGCGCTCTCGGCCCCGGAATTGAAGTTCTCCCCGACACCCGCCTGAAGGGGGAGGCCCACCGAGGCCGGGTCGAGTGGTCTCGGTCAAATCCTCGGCTGAGCTGGGGATCCAGCCCCCCTGCTTTCTGGAAAGTTTCTAAAAAGTAGACCTTTCTTCTGGAAAAGGGCAGAGGATCCGACTGCAAGATCTACTGGAGACCTATGTTGAAGAAATATGGGAAGAACGATTAAAGAAATGACCTAGACTGTTAAGAACGGTTGCCAGCCATTGTAGAGGGATTTGACCCAAGCTAGATTAGAAATGTAGTGATTCAAGCAAGGAGGATAATATCTCAGCTTCATCTCAAAGGCGAGACACCAGCCTGCAATCTGCCCAAGCTCAAAGCTTCCTGTCGGTCAACGTTTTGATCCAATCTCGTGCAAACTTCCGATCCGTTGCGCCGGCAGGTTTCTATAGCAAGCGGTTGTCTTGCCCAGAGGAGCACCTGGCACCTACGACAGGTTTTCTTCCGAAGAAGGGACATGGGAGCTAAATCAAATAGCGGTCGGGTCTGTTGAGGTCAGCCGCTGCAACGATAAGGGGTCGTTTACCTCTGGTGAGATGGCAAGATGGCGAGCGGTCTTACCCGTTTAAGGGATGCCGGCCTGCTATTTCGAGTCTCCGTTTAGGATCAAGGAAGAGGTGGAAAACCGATGCTCGGTCGGGTTCAGGTGCTCCCCCCTGCAGACTCTGGCGAATCAGGACTCTGCTCAGTAGAGCAAGGGCTGCGGGCTTTAGCAATTTTGGGTTCGCCCAGTTCATAGTTTCACGCTCGCTTGGAGGAGGTTTTTATGCTTGCCTTTCTCTCGAAAATTGCTAGAGCAGTTATCCGCGTGTTCACGCCTGCCAAGTCTGATCTGGTTGAAGTAGGTTACCAGCCCATTACCGATGATGTCTATCGCGCCAAAGGCTCAGCTCGCTATGCTGGGGAGCTGTAGGGCACAGTGCGAGAGCGGGTCAGGTTTTGGCACTTCAACCCTCGGGAGCAGAGCTTCAAAAGTTGGTTCGTCAGGTGGCTGTTCTACTCTCCCCGTCAATTGAGCAGAGGGGGGTGAGCTCAGAACAATCGAATAAGTGAAGAGACAGCTAAGTTTGGATGCAGGTGACGTGCATGGGGGTGGGTGGTTTCCCCTCCACTCAAGTTTTGTCGGTTCAGTGGCGGTGCCGGTGGGGTTGCCGCCACTTCTTGTTGGCTGCGAGCTGCTTGCCGCTTCTCTGCGAAAATAGCAAGGACGCTTGCAACAGATGCTTGAACGCCCTGTTTTCCTCTGTGTTGCCCTCCCTCGTGGTCTATCCCGTCACGCTAGGTGATTTGGAGCCCGTGGCGGAGGTTCTCGCCCAGGTCTTTTACCCGCCCTTGGGTCTGCAGCGCTGGCTCCACCCGATTCACAAGTTGGGCATCCGCGAGGATTTGCGCCTCAAGCTGGCGGCCAGGGATCCGCACTACTGCTGCCTGGCGGCTGCGGTGGGATGCGAGGTGGTGGCCACTGCCGAGATCTCCTTGCGGGCGATGGCCCATGGGAAGTATCCCTATCTGGCCAACTTGGCGGTGTTGCCCCCTTGGCGGCGGCGCGGGATCGCGCGGCAGCTTTTGCTCAGCGCCGAAGGAGTGGTGCAAGGTTGGGGCTATCACCAGTTGTATCTGCACGTGGTGGAAGACAATCTGGCCGCCCGGCAGCTCTACGCCCAACTGCGCTACACTCCCATCCAGCGCACCTCTCAACTTTGGCATTGGCTGGGGATCCCACCCCAGCTTTTGCTCTGCAAGTGGCTGCCGTGAAGTTATGTAAACTAGAGCTAGAAAGCTGGAGAGGTGTTGCAGTGGTTATCGAGGAAGGGGGCAGGAGCTGGCGCTGGTTGGGCCTTGTGGGGTTGTTTACGGCTTTGCTGGTGAGCTGGGCAGGGGTTCAGCCCGCTTTGGCCCAGTGGGGCACCACCCCCCTGCCGCAGATCGGGGCGCCGGCGCCGGAATTTGAGCTGCCGGATCAGTCGGGCCAGGTGCGGCGGCTGGCGGATTTTCGCGGCAAGTGGGTGGTGCTCTACTTCTATCCCCGCGACTTCACTGCCGGGTGTACCATCGAGGCGCGGCGCTTCCAGCAGGATCTGCCCAAGTTTCGGACGCTGGGAGCGGAGATTGTGGGCGTGAGCGCCGACTCGGTGGACTCGCACCGACGGTTTTGCTCGGCAGAGGGGCTGCAATTTCCTCTGCTTTCGGATCCTGAGGGCACGGTTAGCCGCGCCTACGGCTCCTGGACGGGGGAGATGGCCCTGCGCAACACTTTTTTGATCGATCCTGAGGGGATCCTGCGGGCCATCGACCCGATTGTCAACCCCTCTCGGCACAGTGCCGAGGTCTTGGCCCAACTGCAAGAGCTCGCCCAGGCTGGCTAGTCCTGGGGGCCAAAGGTCTGCTCGAACTCCTGCAGCAGCTCGTCGATCTCCTCCAAGGCTTGATTGACATCGACCCGCAAGCTGCCCAGGTCTGGCTTTTCCAAAAGCTTGACCAAGGTGGGCCGGCGCTCGCGAATGCGCTTGATGCGCTCTTTGAAGGCGGCAATTGCAGCTGTGTCCATGGCTAGAGAGATTATTTCAACTCCTCCAGACTATCGCTTTCCCACCCGGATTGTCGCCCACCGCGGGGATCACACCCACGCCGAGGAGAATACCCTGGCCGCTTTTGCGGCGGCCATCGAAGGCGGGGCCGACGGGATCGAGCTGGACGTGCGCCGCAGCCGCGACGGGATCCCGCTGGTTTTTCACGATGCCGAGCTGGAGGGGCAGCCGCTGGCGGCGCTCACTTGGGCGGAGATCCGCGCCCGCAAGCCCACGATCCCCAGCTTGGAAGAAGCGCTGCTCCACGTCAGGGGCAGGATTGCCCTCGATATCGAGCTGAAAGAGGCGGGCTACGAAGAACAGATCCTCGCCCTCATCGGCAAGCTCTTGACCCCTGCAGAGTGTGTGATCACCTCTTTTTTGCCCCAGGTGGCGCAACGGGTGAAAGCCCTTCTGGGAGGGGCTGCCCCCCAGGTTGGCCTGTTGGTGGAGGCGCAGCCGGAGGGAGAGAAGGGATCCCTCTTGACCTACTGCCGCGAGGTGGGAGCGGATTTTCTCGCCCCCCATTACTCTTGGCTGGACCTGCCGTTTTTGGCGGCGGCGGCCCAAGCCAGGATCCCGCTCTACGTCTGGACGGTCAACGATCCGGAGATCATGGCCTTCTGTTTGCGCCCGTCTGGGGAGGAGCCGCCGGTGCGGGGGCTGATCACCGACCACCCTCAGTTGGCGCTGCAAATTCGCCGCCAGCTCTGGCTGGCCGCAGAAGACTAAACCATGGGCACAAATTGCACTGGGAAGGCCCCCTTTTGCACCACCCCCTCCGGGGTTTTGTGGAGGATCAGCAAGGATTGGAATCCCTGGCTTTCGCCCACCGGCACCACCAGGGTACCTCCCACCGCCAGTTGATCCAGCAGCAGCGTCGGCAGGGTTGGGGGGGCTGCCGTCACCACGATGGCGTCGTAGGGGGCGTGTTCCGGCCAACCCTGATAGCCATCTCCCTGGCGCACCTCCACGTTGCGGTAGCCCAAGGAGGCCAGGGTTTGCTGAGCGCGGGCGGCCAAGGGAGCCAGCCGCTCCAGGCTATATACTTGCCGGGCCAGCTCGGCCAAAATGGCCGCCTGATAGCCGGATCCGGTGCCGATTTCCAGCACCACCGACTCAGGGGTGAGGCGGGCCGCCTCAGTCATAAAGGCGACAATATAGGGCTGAGAAATCGTCTGGCCGTAGCCAATGGGCAGCGGGCAATCCCTGTAGGCGCGCTCCCGCAGCTCCGGGGGAACGAAAAGGTGGCGCGGCACCTTGCGCATTGCCTCCAGCACCCGGGGATCGCGGATCCCTCGCTGCAAGATCTGCTCCCTCACCATCCGCTCCCGTTGGCCAGCCCAGGGATCCATGCCACTATCGCCGGCACAGGACTGAGGAGCGCCCAACTCGGCAGCCGGGATCCCAGCCAAGGAGTCAGAAGTCCTCTTAAAAAGAGACGAGAACAACTTTACCATTGGCGCACAACCTCCAAAGCTAACAGCTTGCCGGGATTTTCCGGGAACGCTGCGCCGTCACTTGGGATCCCTCAACTCGATCCTGGCCTACTTTCCAAAAGACTTCCAGCTTTAATCAGGCTTTTTCCCCTACCCCTTCCCGCAAGGGGATGGAAACTCCTCTTGTGCACGACTTAGCCGCAAGGATCTACCGGCTACAGCTAGCCCTTAGCAAGGTGGGGCCGTGGGGTGGTTTAGCGGTGTCTGTCAAACCAGCGCATCAGCATCGCCGCTAGGCGCTCAGGGTTGTGACGCACCAAGCCGGTCTCAGGATCCTCTTGCATGACGTTGGCCAGAACTGCCCGGCAACCTAGGTAGGCCAGCTTATCCGGATCCAGCACCACAAACTCAGAGCCATTGCGGCGGTAATGCTCCAAGGCGCGGAGAGAAGGGGGCTCCCGCTGTACCAGGACACCATCGAACAAGCGCACGCCCGCCACCCGATCCAGGGCCATGACGTGATCCCCAACGGTGTAGCCGTCGGTTTCCCCTGGCTCGGTCATAATGTTGCACACGTAGATGTGGGGCGCCATGTTCTTGGCCAGAGCTTCCACAATCTCCGGGATCAACAGGTTAGGGATGATGCTGGTGTAGAGGCTACCCGGCCCCAGCACCACAAACTCTGCCGCCTCGATGGCCTCGATCGCCTCGGGCAAGGCAGGAGGGTTGGGCGGGTCGCAGCCAATGCGGCAAATGCGCCCCCTGGCTTTAGCGATGTTGGACTCGCCCACCACGCGGCGGCCATCGCTCAACTCCGCCCAGAGGGTGACGTCCGCCAGGGTGGCCGGCAGCACCCGTCCCTGAATGGCCAAGACCTGCGAGGTGGCGGTGATGGCCCGAATCAGGTCGCCCCCGGTTACGGCGGTGAGGGCGGTGATGAACAGGTTGCCGAAGCTGTGCCCGCTCAGACCTTCCCCAGCCTGGAAGCGGTATTGAAACAGCTCCGTGAGCAGCTTTTCTTCGCTGGCCAAGGCGGTGAGACAGTTGCGGATATCTCCAGGGGGCAACACGCCGATCTCCCGCCGCAAGCGCCCTGAGGAGCCGCCGTCATCGGCCACGGTGACAATGGCGGTGATGTTGGAGCTGTAGTGCTTCAACCCCCGCAGCAGGTTGGAAAGGCCGGTGCCGCCCCCCAGCACCACGATGCGAGGGCCACGACTCAGACGTCGCCGCGACAGGAGCTTATCCACCAGCGCCTCGTCTCCTTCTGGGATCAGCACATCTTCGATGGAGCGCATGGCGCTGCGAAAGCCCAGCACCACCATCACCAAGCCGATCCCGGTCACCAAGGGGCCGCTGATGTTGTTGGGGATCCAGGTGGTGATCAGGCGCAGGGTGATGTCGATTAATCGCTTGAGGCGAAAGATGGGGGTCAGCTCTGTCCAGATGGCGATGCCCAGCACCATCAGCAGCACGCCCCCCACGGCTAGGGTGAGCCAGCGCTTGACCGCCAGACCAGGGAAGAGCCATTTCCAGCCATTTCCCGGCCAAGTGGCCTGGCGACGGCGAGGCCCCCACACAGTGGACTTGTTGCTGGGCGCGGGCTTAGTCATGGGGAGGTGCAGGAACGCCGGCCAAAGGGATCCTAACCTGTTGCTGTTCTACGCCAGCGGCAGGGGGTGGCGGGCCAAAGCGGGCCTCCAGCTCCCGCTGCGAATCCAGCAAATGGCGGTGCTGCACCTGGATGTTCAGGGCAGGCAGGGCAGGGTTGTCGGTGGGGACAGCCCAGGGCCGCAGATCTTCAGCCAGGCGCTCCACCAGAGCCACAGAGCGGTGTTGCCCGCCGGTGCAGCCGATGGCCACGGTCAGGTGAGGCCGTCGTTCTGCTCGGTAGTGGGGCCAGAACGCCTGCACCAGAGAAAAGATCTGCCGGTAGGTGGATTGGGTAACTGGATCCGCAAAGAGGAACTCCTGCAGAGGCGGATCCTGGCCGGTCAAGTGGCGCAGATGGGGCTGAAAGAAGGGATTGGGCAAAAAGCGCACGTCGAACAGCAAGTTGGCATCGGGGGGGGCACCGTACTTGAAGCCGAAGCTGACCAGCCTCAGGTTGAGCGGCTGTGGGATCCCGTGGACCAGGGCTTGTAATTGCTGCCGCAGTTGCTGGCTGTTCAGCTCAGACGTATCCAGGAGGTGGGTGCAGCGCTCCCGCACGGGGGCCAGATCGCGCACTTCCTGCTCAATGGCCTCCAACAGGCCAAGGCCAGGGCGGTGAGGGTGGGGGCGGCGGTGGGCGCTGAGACGGTTGAGCAATACCAGGGGACGAGCCTCCAGAAAGAGGAAAGGGATCCCTTGCGCTTGCCGCCAGCGGTCAAAGGCAAGGAACTGCTCCCGATATTCCGGGGTGTGGAGGTTTAGGCTCACCGCTAGAGCAGGGTGGCGAGGCCGGATTGCCTCGATTAAATAAACGGCCTGGTCAGGCGGGATCCCTTCCAAGCCGGTGTAGCCCAGTTGTTCCAATTGCTGGATGGCCAGGGTTTTCCCGGATCCCGTCAGCCCGGCAATAACGAGAACAGGCGAGGTCGCGGCGGTCGGTCTAGTCGCTTGATCGTCCATGCAGCCTATTCTAGGGCGAGGGGGAGCCGAAAAACCGGATGCCAGGCGCTCAAGTCTGGGAGGCTGTTGCGGCTTCTCTGTCCGTTGTCTCCGCCGGCCCCAGGAGGGGGGCGCTGGGGCAGAGATCGGCCAGAAAACACTGTTCGCAAAGGGGCTTGCGGGCGGTGCAAATGGCCCGCCCATGCTCGATCAGGCGAATGGACCAATTTTCCCAGTCGGCTTGCGGCAACAACTGCATCAGATCCCGCTCGATGCGCACGGGATCCTCGTGCTCGGTGAGGCCGAGGCGACGGCTGAGGCGCTTGACGTGGGTATCGACAGTCACGCCAGCGTTGATGCCAAAGGCATGGGCCAGGACCACATTGGCCGTCTTGCGGGCCACCCCCGGCAGAGTGAGCAGCTCCGGCATGGTGCGGGGCACCTGGCCGCCGAAGTCCGTCACGATCTTGCGGCAGGCCTCTTGGAGGTGTTTAGCCTTGTTGCGGTAGAAGCCGGTGGGACGGATCAGGGCCTCGATCTCCTCCCGCGGCGCCGCCGCCAGCGCCTGGGCATCGGGAAAGCGGCGAAACAGCTCCGGCGTAACTTGGTTGACTCGCTCGTCGGTGCACTGTGCAGACAAAATGGTGGCCACCAGCAGTTGCAGCGGCGTTTCGTAGTGGAGGGCACAGGTAGAGTTGGGGTAATGGCGCTTCAGCCGGATCAGGATCTCCAAAGCCCGCTGGCGCAAAGCCCGCTTGCCGCTCATCTGCAACTAGCCCGACCCGGTGACGATGGCAAGGGTGTCCTTGAAGATCAGCACTACCCCCAGCCCCAGCAGCAGCACCAAGCCCGTCTGCATTACCCGTTCCTCCAGTTCTTTGGGCAGCCGCTTGCCGCGGATCGCTTCCAAGATCAAAAAGGCGATGTGTCCCCCATCCAAGGCGGGCAGGGGCAACAGGTTGAGAATAGCCAGGTTGATGCTGATCAAGGCGGTGAAATTAAACAAGCTGGCAGCATCGTCCCGCGCCAGATCCGCGCCGAGCTTGACAATCCCCACCGGGCCGGATACCTGGGTGGCGGTGTTTTGGAAGTTCTGCAGGAGCTGCTGCAGGCCACTGAGGTTCATCATCACCAAGCGCTGGTAGGCGTTCCCGGCTTCGGCAAAGATCTCTGCCGGGCTCTGAGCCGGGCGCAGTGTCACCTCTTGGTTGGGGGCCAGGTTGACCCCAATGGCCACCACCTCTCCCCGCATCTCGGGAGTCACCGTGATCTCCAGAATGGGATCCTCCTCCCCTCGCTGCACCTGCAGGGGGACGGGCCGGTTTTGGCTGCGGCGGATCAACGCCTGAAAATCATTGAGAGCTGCCAAGGCCGAGGCCTCGTCGGCAACCGTGCTGTAATCGTGGTCGGCTGCCCGCAACACCACATCTTCCGCCTGCAAGCCGGCCCGCTCCGCCGGGCTATCCGGCATCACCTGGGCGATGAGAATGCCGGGATGGATGCGCGTCACCGATGGGATCCCCAGCGTGGCAAACATCAGCACCAGCACCAGATAGGCGAAGGCCAGGTTGGCCATCACCCCCGCGCTCATCACCACCAGGCGATCCGCGACAGGGCGATTCTTCAGCAGATCCGGGTCGTCGGGCGGGTAGGGAGAGCGCTCGTCATCGTCGGGAAAGCCCACGTAGCCCCCCAACGGCAGGGCGCGAATGGCGTACTCCGTCTCCTTGCCCTGGTAGCGCCACAGCACCGGGCCAAATCCCAGCGAAAAGCGGTTGACGTGGATCCCTTGGAGTTTGGCTGCGGCGAAGTGTCCCGCCTCATGCACCAGGATCAGCAGGGCGAGAATGGCGATGGAGAGGAGAACAGGCATGGGCTGGCTTGAAGGAGAGAAGGAAAAAAAGAGCAAGAGGCAGAGAGCCACAGCGACGGCTGCACCTGCCGCCTTAAGGAACCAAGATAACAGACCAGAAGCGGCAGAGCCCTCAGAACACTTGTTCTACTTCCAGGATGTCGGGAATGCTCTCCCGCAACTTGCGCTCGATGCCCATTTTTAAGGTCAGGGTGGAGCTGGGGCAGGCGCCACAGGCCCCCTGTAGGCGCAGCTTCACCACCGGGCCGTCGATTTCCACCAGCTCTACGTTGCCGCCATCGGCTTGCAGGTAGGGGCGCAGCTCGTTGAGGACTTTTTCCACATTTTCGGCCGTTAGTTCCAGTGCTTGTGCCATAGTTGCTTCCAGCTCTGCTGAGACCTTGCCTGGGATGTCGAGATGTTGATTGTAGCGATTTCTCGCCAGACCCCTCAAGCCAGGGAGGGATCGCCCTTCTTCAGCATAGTCTCCTTCTTTCGGGGTGGGGGATGAGATCCCTCTCTTCAGCCAGAAGACTAGAATAGGACTCAGATTTGCCTGTTGCGAGCAGCAGACCCAAGCCTATTCTGAGCAGGGGCGCTTTCTTCGCCATGTTAGATGTCTTACTGATTGTGATCTTCATGTTGGCCGGGGCGGGTCTTGGATTCTACGGCCTGGATCTGCTCCCTCCTGCCGCCATTCAGGGGGCCAATGTGGAGGGGGCGCGCGTGGTTACCAGCGGCTTTGGTGTCCTAGCGGGTTTGGCTTTTGGATCCTTGGTGCGCTGGGGCTACCGCCGCTTCGAGGCCAATGTACGCTCGCTGCCGCCGGATGTGTTGATCAGCCGCTCGGTGGGGTTGGTGATCGGCCTGGTGATTGCCAACTTGGCCATGGCTCCTGTCTATTTGTTGCCCCTGCCTCAGCAGCTCAATAGCTTTATCGAGCCGCTGGCCTCCGTCTTTTTTAGCTTGTCCTTTGCCTACTTGGGGGTGAGTTTGGCCGATACCCATGGCCCTGCGCTCTTGCGCCTGTTCAACCCCAACTACGCCCTGCAGGCGGCCGCAGAGGGCAGTGTGGTGGCGGCCAGCCCCAAGGTTTTGGACACCAGCTCCATCATCGACGGGCGCGTGGCCCAGTTGATCGAGACAGGCTTTTTGGAGGGAACGCTGGTGATCCCTCGCTTTGTTATCGCGGAGCTGCAAACCATCGCCGACAAAGCCGATCCGCAAAAACGGGAGCGAGGCCGCAGAGGGTTGGATACGCTGCAAGCCCTGCGCCAGGCCTATCCCGACCGCTTTGTGATTCACGAAGCCAACTACCCGGATCTGGCCACCGTGGACGAGAAGCTGGTGCGCCTGGCCCAGAATGTGGGGGGAACGCTGGTGACCACCGATTACAACCTGAAGAAGGTGGCCACACTGCAGGGGATCAAGGTGCTCAACGTGAACGAGCTGGCCGAAGCCTTGCGGCCCATCTACATTGCCGGCGACAGCTTCGATATCAAGATCACCCGCGAAGGGAAGGAGCCGGGCCAGGGGGTTGGCTATCTGGAGGATGGCACGATGGTGGTGGTGGAAGAGGGACAGCGCTCTCTGGGCAAGACTCGCTCGGTTGTGGTGACCAGCGCCATTCAAACCTCGGCGGGCCGGATGCTCTTCGCCCGCCTCAACAAGGACTCCAGCCCAGCTTCCTCTGCGAAAACCTGAGGCTTCAGGCCGAAGAGCTTTGTTTTCCCGACGCAATGATGGCCTCTCCCCCAATGGGCGTCCTCCAACCGGATCTGATTTTCTACACCCAGGATCGCCAGCAGCGTTTCTGGAGTTTTTATTGGGAGGGTGCTGAGAACTACGCCATCTACCCGCAGCAGATCCTGAGCGGACAGCAAAGCTGGGAGGTGGCCAATGCGGAGGAGTACGAAGCCAAGCTCAGGCAGGTGTTTGCGAGCGGGGATCCCTTGCAGCATCAGTGTCAGGTGATTTCTCCCCGCTACAAGTTGCACTTGCATCTTTGCCTCAACCCGGTGCGGGACATGGAGGGGGAGGTGGTGGCCGTGTCGGTAGTGGGCAAGGTGTTGGGGGCGACGCCTTTCAACTTGGCCGGCGGAGCCGGCAGCCCCCCTGCCCAGCGCCATCCCCTCCTGACCGAGCCGGTGCCGGGGATCACGGCGCAGTTGCTGCGCAACATCGGCCACTCCCTCGGCATCCGCGAGCTGTGCCAGCAGACGGTGGAGCAGTTGGGCCAGTTGTTCGGGGCGGATCGCTGCCTGCTGGCCCTCTACGAAATGGGGCAGGACTCCCTCACAGTCAATGCTGAGTACCGCCGCAACCCGGGGGATCCCTCGCTGTTGAACCAGACCTTGCGTCTGGCGGATCACCCGCCTCTGCTGCAAGCCCTTCGTCAAGAAGAGCCGGTGGTGATGGGACGCCATCTGGCCATCGCCATGTCTTACCGGGGCTATGCCAACAGCCTGCTCTGGCTGGAAGTGTTGCCCCCCAACGAAGCCCCCCTCTGGCAGGCCGGCCACCTTCAGGTGCTGCAGAGCATCGCCACCTACCTGGGCACCGCCATTGCCCACGCCATTTTGCTGGATCAAAGTCGCCAACTGGCCACTCGCCTGCAGTTGGCCAACCAGACACTGCGCCAGAAAAACAAAGAGCTGGAGCAGGCCCGCGCCCAAGCAGAATCGGCCAACCAACTGAAAAGTCAATTCTTGGCCAATACTTCCCATGAGCTGCGCACCCCTCTCAACGGGATCATCGGCTTTATTAGGCTGGTGCTGGACGGGATGGCCGAAAGCCGAGAAGAGGAGCTGGACTTTTTGCAGGAGGCCTACCGCTCGGCCCTGCACCTGTTGGCCTTGATCAACGACGTGCTGGACATCGCCAAGATCGAGGCGGGCAAAATGCAGTTGCAGTTTGAGCCCTGCGACCTGCGCGCCTTGTTCAAGGATGTGGAGGCCAAAACCGGCCTGCAGGCCAAACAGAAGGGATTGCAACTTAGCTTCCACCTGCCCCCCACGCCGGATCGGATTTGGCTGTACGGAGATTACCAACGCCTGCTGCAGGTGATGCTCAATCTGGTGGGCAATGCCATCAAGTTCACCCCCAAAGGCTCGGTGACGGTACGAGCCGACCTCCTTCCCGGCGACCCGGGGATGGCCCGCATCCGCGTCATCGATACCGGGATCGGCGTGTCGCTGGAAAAGCAGCAGAAGCTGTTTCAGGCCTTCACCCAGGTGGATGGCTCCACCACCCGCCAGTACGGCGGCACCGGCTTGGGCCTAGCCATCAGCCAACGGCTGGTGGAGGCAATGGGGGGAGAGATCAACTTCTATAGCCTGGGCGAAGGGCTGGGATCCACCGTCACTTTTACCGTGCCCCTCTACCGCCAGCCGCTCCCAGGGGGGGAGGCGAGCCCAGCTCAAGAAGGCCCCCCAGAGGCTACGAATCCCAACCTAATGCCCTATCCGGCCCAGTGCTGATCCACCGATGCCCTATCCCCGCAAACGGTTTGGCCAGCATTGGCTTAAGGATCCCGCGGTTCATGAGGCGATTGTGCGGGCCGCCCAGTTGCCGCCTCCTCAGAGGGATCCTGCGTGGGTTCTGGAGATCGGCCCCGGCACCGGGCAGTTGACGCAGCGGTTGCTGGCCCAGGGCGTACATGTGGTGGCGGTAGAGATCGATCGGGATCTGTGTCGGCTGCTGCAAAAGCGCTTCGCCGACCAACCCCGCTTTCACTTGGTGGAAGGAGATTTTCTTCGCCTGCCGCTGCCGCCTCAGCCCCGCCTGCTGGTGGCCAATATCCCCTATAACCTCACTGGCCCAATTTTGGAGAAAGTGTTGGGATGCCCGGCCCAGCCGGTGAGGCAGTTTGAGCGCATCGTCTTGATGGTGCAAAAAGAGCTGGCCGAGCGCCTGCAGGCCGGCCCTGGCAGCAAAGCCTACGGCGCTCTGAGTGTACGGGTGCGCTACTTGGCCGAGTGCGAGCTCATCTGCCGCGTGCCCCCCAGCGCCTTCCGGCCTCCTCCCCAAGTGGAATCGGCAGTGGTTCGCCTCACTCCCCGCCCCGCCCCCACCCCCGCCCGCGATCCCCGCTGGTTCTCCCAACTGGTTTGCCAGGGCTTCTCCGCCCGCCGCAAGCAACTTGTCAATGCTCTGGGAGGCCTCGTGGATCGCCAGACCGTGGCCGCCGCTCTGGCTCAGCTCCGCCTCAGCCCCACGGCCCGTGCCGAAGAGCTGGATCTGCCCGATTGGCTGGCCCTGAGCGATCTGCTGCTGGAGCAGACACCTAGGATGGCTGCCGTTTCCGGCGAGGGAAAACCGCGGTAGGGTGAGAGGAAGTCCTCAAGGGTTTTTCACCAGACCCCAAAACAACCTATGCTCAACAACCAAGGCAGACAGATCCTTGTAACTGGCGGTACCGGTGGGCTCGGGTTGGGAGTAACCCCCGTGCTCCTGGACACAGGGGCAGAGTTGACCTTGACCTACCGCCAAGAGGAGGAGTTGGCTGTTTTGCGGCAGCGCCTGCCGGCCAATAGCCTGGATCAGGTGCGCTTTGTGCAGGTGGATTTGCTGAACGAAGCCGCTGTGGCACGGCTCATCGACGATCTGCCCCGCGTCGATGGTTTGGTGCACCTGGTGGGCGGCTTTGCCATGGGCCCCACTCACGAGTACAGCCTAGAAGATTGGCGGCGCGATTTTGACCTCAACCTCACCACCACCTTCCTGGCCTGTAAGCACAGCCTGCGCAAGATGTGGCAACAGGGTTATGGACGGATCGTGACGGTGGCCTCCCGAGGGGCGGTAGAGCCGGGATCCCAACTGGCCGCCTACTGTGCTTCCAAAGCGGGGGTGGTGGCCCTGACCCGCACCATTGCCGCCGAAACCAAAGGCACCGACATCACCGCCAACGTCATCCTGCCCAGCATCATCGACACGCCGGCCAACCGGGCTGCCATGGGCTCCGAGCAGGCGGAGCTGTGGGTAAAGCCCGAGTCGATCGGGCAGGTGATCGCCTTTTTGGTCTCGGAAGCGGCGCGGGATCTGAGAGGGGCGGCGATCCCGGTGTACGGCAATGTCTGAGCTGCTTGGTTGACCGCGCCCCCAGACGGCCTTCATGATACGAGGGTAGAGGCTTATTTTCGTGCCGTTTTCCTATGCTGAAGCGATGGTTCTTGGGGGGCTGGCGTCAGCAAATTGGCCGCATTGAGGTAACAGGGGTGATCGATGGCAGAACCCGAGAGCGGGTTCTCAAAGCCTTGCAAGAGGTGGAAGAAAGACAGATCCCTGCCGTGGTGTTGCGCATCGACAGCCCCGGTGGGACAGTGGCAGACTCCCAGGAAATCTACAATGCCCTCTCGCGTCTGCGGGAACGCAAGGGCACGCGCATTGTGGCCAGCTTTGGCAACATCGCTGCCTCTGGAGGGGTTTACATTGCCATGGGAGCCGAGAAAATTGTCAGCAACCCTGGCACCATCACCGGCAGCATCGGCGTCATTATCCGCGGCAACAATCTCGAACGGCTGCTGGACAAGATAGGGATTTCCTTTAAGGTCATCAAGTCCGGCCCCTACAAGGATATCCTTTCCTTTGACCGCGAGCTGACCCCAGAAGAGCGCAACATCCTCCAAGAGTTGATCGACATCACCTACGGCCAATTTGTGCAAACCGTTGCTGCCGCTCGCCGGCTAAGCGTGAATGTGGTCAAAACCTTTGCCGATGGCCGCATTTTCAGCGGCGAACAAGCTCTGCACCTGGGCGTGGTGGATCGCCTGGGCACAGAAGAGGATGCCCGCCTCTGGGCCGCGGAGCTGTCAGGGTTGCCGCCCGATGCGAAGTTCTGCGATCTGCTCCCACGGCGCAGGGGTTGGGCCCGCTTGCTACCGGCGGCAGAGGCATTGGCGCGTCTGCAATTTGAGGTAAGCACCTCAGGCCTGCCCCTGTGGCTCTACACCGGTTCTTGAGAGACGGCCTCCACAACTGTGAGGATTGGTTCTCCCGCCCCCAACCCTTATGCCGGCATAAGAGAGCAGTTGGGAAGCAAAGCCAGAAGCCGCTTTGCCACCTGCTCCTGGCCGGGGGCTTGCGGCGGTGCGTCTGGCTGGCCGGAGTTACTCCTCTATTTGCCAGGGATCCTGCGCCAACTCCTCGTCGAAGATGCGGGGGGGACGCACCGCCATCAGCACTTGGCCCAGCAGGGGAGAGGGGGGCGAATCCTCTATCCACTCCACCGCCACAGCTCCCCCTCGATCCACCAGGAAAACCCCTGCCCTCCCTTCCCAGGTGCGAACGGCGCGATCCGCCACCAGCAAAATCGGATCCTGTTCTTCTTCAGGGGCCACTGGCCAGCCCAACAGGGATCCCAGCAAACCATTGTCCACCTGCAGGGCAACTGGGTCGGCGGCCCTTTGAATCGCCGGCCAAGCGGGCAAGGCCATCCACGTCTGCCCAGCCACGCTGGTGACCCAACCAAAAAGGCCTTGAGGCTCAACGGCAGGGATCTGCTCCCAGGTGGCGGTAGAAAGAGGCAGGGATCCGGCCACCGGCAGCAGACGGGGCAGATCCTCTTCCGGGCGAAACACCGAAAGCCTGGGCAACGGCTTGCGCTGGGGTTGGGAGCCGGGAGCCAACGTCGACAAGAGCCGCTCAACCTGTTGGCGGGCTGTTTCGCTGTGGGCATACTGAAAGGCGCGGCCAATGGCCCGGGTTCGCTCCTGGAGATCGCGGGTTTCCTGGGCAGTTTTCCAGGCTTGGTAAGCCACCGCATCGCCGGGGTGATCCGTGAACCCTTCCGGGAGCTGCCGCAGTTGGGCATAGTTTTTCACAGCCCGGGCGATCTCGTGGGCCTCATCGGCACCCAGGTTGCGGCTGACAACCAGCTCCGCCACCCGGACGCGATCCTGAGGCGAGAGGATGCGCAACTCGTAGAGAATATCGCTGCCTTTGTGGGCAAAGTGCTCCAAAACGGCTGAGCTGGCTCCTGCTTTCGCCATTCCTTCGTAAACCTGGGCGGCGACAACGATCTGGTTTTGGTGGGCGGGCTCAAACCCGGTCGCCTCGAAGATGGCCTGGGGAGTCATTTTCTGTCGTTGCAAGCTTTGGCAGGCCTTTGCCCAATCCAGCCACCCCCCCTCTTTGCGCTGCAGCCGGCCCATCAACAGGCTGGGATCCTCCTCCGGGGCAGTGGGTTCCGGCAAATGCTGACTCATGGCCAGGCTTCCTCCGCAACGACAATAGCCCAAAATGAACGCATACAGAACCAACCCATCCAATACAGTAAACTACCCCATGGCTATAGCTTGCTTCCGCGAAGCGGTAGCCGGGGGCTTTGGGAAATCCTGTAGCCGGCAAGCCAGCCGCGGATCCCTGGGCTGGTTGATAAGGGCAGCCTCAAATAACATAGGCCTACGGCCCACTAACGCGGGGGGCAGCGTTGGAGCTCGCATCCCCTTCCCGCCCACGTGCAAGAGTGACCCCGCAACCGCTGGCCAACCTGCAAACACAAAAGGATAGCTCGGTAGCCTCGTACTTTAGGGCGGGGCGGAAAAGCCCGTAGGCAACTTGAGTTGCTCATAATGGTATCGTTGTTACCGAGGCGTGCCGTTCCCAGGCAAGCACCTCATCACGATGAAAAACTCGACCAGTGGCCAGCGTCTGGGAGATGCCAACGTCTCAGCCAACCTGCAAGGACTCTGCCCCCTGACGCGATCAGAAAAGTCAGCAGAACCTTGGGGCCTTGCCTCAAGGAACTGTCTAGCTAGAGGCGCTTTGGCAGCGCCTTTACGAGCCCGTTTGTGAACTACGTTAAGCATCCCCCGCCTTCCGGCGGAGGGAGTGTCAATTGCTCTCGGCGCTCTCTCGGCACTCGCCCTCCGTCACCTGAATTCGATGAAGTAGCCGCGCCTTTTCCCCTCCCCTGACCCCCCATCCAGATCCAAAGGGATCCCTCTCCCGCCATACCAGAAGATGAACTGGGGTGGGCAAAGCAAACTAGCTCATGCTGACCCGGCTGCGGTCATAGGTGAGACGGAAGGTGGGATGCACCTTTCCTTGGATGCGGTTCCAGAAGTTGCGCACATTGGCCTGCAGGCCAACCCGCTCCGTGCCACGCACCAACATGGCTTGCTGACGAACCCGAATCGCCCGTTGGTGGCCCATCATCAGGCGGCGAGCCAGCTCATCCAGAACGTGAGAACGGCCAGGAGCAGGTGCCTCGGCTGTCTGAACGGTTTGAGCCGGCGCTGCAGCAGCTTCGGAACGATAGGCCGCGCCCCGATAGAGCAGGTCAAGCTTGGTGGGCAAAACCACCGGCTTGCTCAGGTGGCGAAATCGCCAGTCCAGCCCCCGATAGCGACCCCCCACTTTGCCCGGAGAAACAGTCACCGTCGCCGGCGAGTGGGTGTAACCAACGCCACGGTAAGAGAGTTCCATGATCTTCGCCTCCAAACGTATATGGTCTGTATCCACTTCACTTCCTGAGGAGTGACCCGAGATGTCCCGTGGACAGTCCCAAGGGTTGAGGTGCGTTCCTTCGGGATAGCTCCCTACTTCCGTCCTCCGGCTGCCGTCTTGCTCCACGATAAGCCAAACAGCAGGCGAGAGGATGAACGGTTTCTTTCTACATTTTGTATTATAAGCTACGGTTTTGAGGTATTGCCACCAACTTTTAACGAAAATTTCCACTGATCCTCCCTTTGGCTGGCCAAGAACCCAGCCTGAATGAGGCGGGATCCCCTGCGGGAGCCGGTTTGCAGCGCTTTGGGTTGGGCCCAGCCTTCCACTCTGTCCGCAGGGCCGAAGAAAGCATTATCGTGGAAGAATCCTCAGGATTGGCTACAAAAGTTCATACTCCTGGTGGGGTGTCTCTGTGCAGGAAGACTTTCGCCTGATTCTGGACATCGTGACAGTGTTGGCGGCAGCGGCGGCGGGTGGTTTTCTGGCAGCGCTGCTGAGGCAGCCGGTGTTGCTTGGGTACCTGCTGGCAGGGATCCTGGTGGGACCAACGGGGCTGGGGTGGATCAAGGAGTTGGTGCAGGTGGAAACCCTGGCCCAGTTTGGGGTGACCTTTTTGCTGTTCAGCCTGGGAGTGGAGTTTTCCCTCAAAGAGTTGCGCCAGGTGCGGGGGATCGCCATTGGCGGCGGCGCTTTGCAGATCGGCCTGACCATCGCGATCACGGCGGCGCTGGCAGTGGCCAGCGGCTGGCTGACGCCGGTGCAGGGGATCTTCCTGGGGGCAGTGCTCTCTTTGTCTTCCACAGCGGTGGTGCTCAAAAGCCTCACCGAGACCAACCAGATGGGCACGCCCCAGGCTCACGCCATGCTGGGGATCTTGATTGTGCAGGATCTGGCGGTGGGGCTGATGCTAGCGGTGTTGCCGGCTTTGGATTGTCCTTTGCCGGAGCTGGCGGGATCCCTGGCCAAGGCGCTGGCGGAGATTGGCCTGGTGGGGCTGGGGGCGGTGGTGGGCGGGATGTGGCTGGTGCCCGCTTTCCTGCGCCTTTTGGCGCAGCAGGAGAGCAAGGAGGTGTTTTTGTTGGGGGTGATCAGCCTCTGCGTGGGGATTGCCCTGTTGACAGAGCGGCTGGGCATTTCCAGCGAGATCGGGGCCTTCCTGGCCGGGCTGATGATCTCAGAAGTGGAATACGCCGACCAGACCCTGGCCTATGTGGAGCCGCTGCGGGATGTGTTTGCCGCCCTCTTTTTTGCCGCCATCGGCATGCTCATCGATCCCAGCTTTATCGCTGCCCACCTGCCCTTAATCTTAGGGTTAGTGGGGCTGGTGATGGTGGGCAAGTTTTGCCTGGTGGCCCCTTTGGCCGGTCTGTTCGGCTACCCGCTCCCCTCAGCGGTGTTGGTGGGGCTGGGCCTCTCGCAGATCGGCGAGTTCTCCTTTGTCCTGGCCAGCGAAGGGCAAGCGCTGGGGCTGGTGTCGCGGCAACTGTATTTGCTCGTCGTCAGCACCACCGCCGTTACCCTGCTGGTCACTCCCCTTCTGCTCAGGGGCGCGCCGCGGCTGCTGGCAAAATTACAAGGGATCCCTTTCTTTGCCCGTTGGCTGGAAGCGAGCGAGCGGCCCCGCGCCCTGTCCCCCGACGCTCCCCAACAGGATCACGTGGTGGTGTGCGGCTATGGACAGGTGGGGCAGGACATCGTGCGCATCCTGGAAGCCCGTCGCCATCCCGTCTTGGTGATCGACCAGTCGGAACGGGTCATCCAACACCTGCGCTCCCGTGGGATCCCCTATCTCTACGGCAATGCCGCCAGCGCCCCGGTGCTGGAGAAAGCTGGCCTGCCCCGCGCCCGCGCCCTGGTGATCGCCCTGCCGGATCGCCTGAGCATGCGCCTTTGCCTGAAACGGGCGCTGGAACTGGCGCCCCACCTGGATGTGGTGGTGCGGGCCACCCATGAAGAGGACATCGAACAGCTCTATCAGTTGGGGGCCAGGGAAGTCGTCCACCCGGAATTTGAGGCCAGCCTGGGCTTGTGCAGCCATGTGCTGCTGAAGCTGGACGAGCCCCTGGAGGTCATCCAGCAGGAGATTCTGGCCATCCGCAGCAGCCACTACCGCGATTTGCGCCCTCCTTACCCCAGTTGTCTGATCCCCACCCCCGTGAGTTGGCCGGCGCAGCCCCCATCCCCGCCGCTCCTCGGCCATGCCAACGGTAGCCGCGACAGCGGCCCACCCGAGCCTGCGACCGCCTGGTGGGAGCACTGGCAGCGCCCTGTACAGCCGGAATGGGCAGGGATCTCGGGCTCGGCTGAGTAGATAGAGACAAAACCCCTCTCAGGGGAGCTAACCAGGATAGGGGATCCGCAGGAGCTGGTTGACCGGTGGGTGAGCCACCTGCACCTGTTTGCCGTCCGGCCACTGGATCTGGATGGCTTCTACTGCCGACTCGGATCCCAGGCCAAAATGGGCCACCGGCTCCATCTGGCAGAGGTAGCCGCTGCCGGCGTCGATGGGTCGGATCTGCGTGCGGGTAGAGGTAACCAGGCGTACCAAGGCGCCGCGGGCTGGGGATCCCTGGCGGGTGAGGGGCAGAACTCTCAGCCAGTTGTTGCCAGGGGCCAGCGGACGGTAGAAGCTCAGGGGCTGGGCGCCCGATTCTCCGTGGGCAACGAGCAGCTCTAGGCAACCGTCCCCATCCACATCCGCCACCGCCGCTCCCGTCCCCAGTCCCTGCGGCTCGACAGCATCTCCCATGTCGATAGCCTGCCAGCAGCCGGAGCGCCAGCCAAACAGCCGGTTGGGCTCGCCGATGTTGTTAAAAAACAGCTCTGGGTAACCGTCGTTGTCGAAGTCGGCAGCGATCACCGTGCGGATGCGGGAGGGCCTGGCCAGCTCGGGAGGGGCCACATTTTTGAAGACGCCGCTGGAAGTTTGGATCCAGAGGCGATGCGGCCCTTCCCAGTTGCCGTACACCAGATCCAACCGCCCGTCCCCATCCAGATCCACCGCTGCCACCCCCCGTCCGTGCTCGCCGGGATCCGCCAACCCCACCTCGGCGGCAATTTCCTCAAAGGTGCCATCCCCGCGGTTGCGAAACAAAAAGTTGGGCCCCTGCTCGTTGACGGCAAAAATGTCCATCCGCTGGGAAACTAGGGGCACGGCCACCAGCCCCCGCCCTCCCGTTACCCGGTTTACCCCCGCCTCTGGCGCCACATCGGCGATCATCTGGCCGGCGGACAGCTCGTAAAGGCGCATGGGGCCGCCATAGTTGGCCACGAAAAACCCGTACCGCCCCTGGCCAAAGCGATCCACGCAGGCCACCGAGCGACCTGCCGTCAAGTTGAGGGCATCTTGGTTGTGGGGCAGAGAGAACAGATCCACCCAACGGGATCCCTGCCAGTCGAAGAGGCGATCCCCAAAGCGCTTGCGCCCGCCGAAGGTATCAGTATTCAAGACGTAGAGTTCTTCTTGCCCGTCGCCGTCGAAGTCGCCGGCAGCCACCCCAATGGCCATCCGCCCTGCATCGGCCAGAGTATCGTCCACCAAATCCACCAGCGCCTGGCCGTTCCACTTCAAAACCCGATTCGGGCCGCGGAAGCCGCACACAAACAGCTCAAAAGCCCCGTCCCGATCCACATCGCAAATGGCAACTCCATAGGAAAAAGCAGGCGGGTTGAACTGGATGAGGGAGCTGCAATCTTGGAACATGGGGATCCCGTCGTAGGAGAGGCAGGAACTGGTGGGGCTCCAGACTCTAATGGTATGCTAGATCCTCGCTGTCGCTTCCCTTTCAACCATGCCACGCATCAAATCTGCCATCAAGCGCGTCAAGATTGCGGAGCGAAATCGCCTGCGCAACAAAGCTACCAAAGCCATGGTGCGCGCGCTGATGAAAAAAGTCATTTCTCTCTCCTCTGCTTACGCCGCCAACCCCCAACCGGAAACCCTGCAGGAGATTCAAGCGGCGATGAGCGCTGCCTTTAGCCGCATCGACAAAGCGGCCAAAACAGGGGTTCTCCACAAAAACACAGCCGCCCGTCGGAAGGCGCGTTTGTCTCGGATCGTGCAACGATCCCTGGCCGCCACAAGTGCCTCCTAAGACAGGGTCTTGGACGGGCAGGGCCCAAAGGTCTCTACTGCTGCCCCGGAAGCAAGCTTGAGCATTTGCTTACCGAGCTTTTGTTTGACACTGATACATTTACGCTGAACACTGCTGAGCATTACTGCTCAGCGGTGAAGCGATAGCATTCTGTCCGTTTCCGTTGTCACTACGCGACGCTGAC